>JAKZVK010000358.1:0-4502 GCA_047516085.1 Bryobacterales bacterium | reverse complement strand
GTGGCCCGCGGCTACGTTCCGGCGAAGGCGGACGACAGCCATACCAACCTGGGCTGGGACCACTCGCAAGACATGTTCCGTTGCAGGCCCACGGAGCCGGGCGGGTTTCAACTCGGTCTGCGGCTGGAGGATCTTCGGCTCTACCTGCTCGGCCCCGGCGGTGAACTCGAGGCCGACTTGGCGCTGTCCGGCCGAACGCTTCGCGAAGCGTCGGAGTGGGTTGCCGGCCAACTCGATTCCAAGGGCCTCGACAGCGGGTCTTTCGACGAGCCGCTCCATTTCGAGATCCCGCATCACCCGGTGGCTGATGGGCAGGCGTTCTCGCTCGACGAAGGTCCGGCCTTCGCGGAACTGTCTCGCTGCTATGCGAACGCCGCCTCGCTCATTGCCAAGGTGGCGAAGGCGCAGCCCGGCGCTTCAGAGGTTCGCTGCTGGCCGCACCATTTTGACATCGCAACGCTTATTACGCTGAGCGGCGCCGGCGAAAGCGCTACGACCATCGGCTTCGGCATGTCTCCGGGTGACGATAGTTACGGCCAGCCCTACTTCTACATCAGCCCATGGCCGGCCCCTGAGTCCTCCCAACTCCCCGCGTTGGACGCCGGGGCCCACTGGCACACCGAGGGCTTTACCGGCGCGATCGTAGTCGGCGAAGACCTCGTGCGCCAGGCTTCGGCTGAGGGGCAGGCGTCGTGGCTGGAATCGTTGGCGGTCAGCGTGATCGCTGACCTGCGATCAATTGCCACAGGTAGATAGCTCGATCGCCGTGCCGGCGGCCCGCGTGTATCCAAGGCGCCTCGTCAACCAGGTAGCCGACTTGACGCACTCTCGCCTTCTGGCGAACGATCAACCTACTGTTCCGGGTTTCGCGGAAAACGCCAGAAGGGTAGCCGCACCCCCCCGTACGAAAACACGGTCGGCACGAATCGCCGGCGGCGGCTCAAAGCCCGCCGCACCGCCAGCCGTCACGTAGTCGTCCTGCTCGACACCGTCGCCGGAGACTCCCAACCCTCCTACCAGCCGGTCGTTCTTGTAGAGAGGAACCGAGCCCGGAAAAAATACGATCCCAGACTCGTTGGGCCCGGGAGGTTGGCTCCCCTGCGTGCAAGGATTCGCCAGGTCGAATAAGAAGAGCGGGCGGAATGGGCCGGCCGTCGATGCCGCAATTCCTGAAGGAAAGAAAGATTGGGAGCCGAAACCGATTGTTCGTGCAGTGACGGCTGTTCCGATCGGAACGTCGGGTAAGTCTTCAGGCGCCCGTTGGTCACTTGAAAAGTAGACTGCGTTGCGGGCCTTCGTGGCCGCGACGTCAATCGAGAACACCGTCGCGTCCGGCATGCGAAACATGCCGATGATGTTTCCTTCGAGATCGCCAACGGCGATGGTCATGCGGGAGCGGCTGCCCGCCGGCAGGCGAATCACGGCACGAGTTCGCTCGGCTCGGGCGAGGGCCGTTTCGATAATCCCTTGGACTTCAGCAGCGGTCAGGGTAGAGCTGTCGCGAGGAGCGACGAGCACGCCATCGGGGACAGGCGCTCCAGCTCTGGGGCCGACAACGAACTCTCCGCCAATAACGCTATCCGACCGCCGGACGCCCCCTGCTTTTAATCGACCCCGCCCCCCGTCGTTTCGGCACGCGGCAGCAGCACTACCGGGCGGGCGAAGGCGACCGCCCCGCCCCTGGGTGTCGCCCGAGCTGAGGGCAGCGTAGCCCATCGACGCCCAGAGCCGCCGAGTCTCCATCCGTTATCAGCGCCACTCAGTTTTTCGCCCGAGCCGCGCCACGACCGATCAAGCTACAATCGCTAGCGCGCGGCTCCGAGCAGGGCCCGGCCAAGCGCATAGGCAAGATCGAGTTCACCACGTCATGAGCGATATCTTCCTCAGCTACGCCAGCGAAGACCGCGAGCGTGTGCGGCCCTTGGCCGAAGCGCTCAGCCGGCAGGGTTGGGCGGTGTGGTGGGACCGCATCATTCCGGCAATGGACAACGCGCCCCGGCAGCGGATCGATCGAAACCCGCTCGGCGTTGCGAGGTCTTCGAATCCCGCCAGCCCGACCGACGTGGCGGCGCGAATTTTTTTCGCGGAGGTCGCAGCCGAGTCAATAACGCTCCTCCGCCCTCGGCGGGCCGCTGCTTTTGATCGACCCCGCCCCCCGTCGCTCCGCGACCGTCGCAACGTGCGCAGCCAGCCGAATGGGCGACCGCCCCCCTGGGTGTCGCCCGCGCCGAGGGCATCGTGGCCCATCGCCAAGGCGGCCCGCGCATCGGGCAGTGAATCCGAGTCTATGTGGACATCCGTGTGGACGTGGCGTTCGCGACGCCGAGACAACAGGTCGTAAGCTATTGAAAAGAATGGTGGGCGCGCGGAGACTCGAACTCCGGACCTCCTGCGTGTGAAGCAGGCGCCCCTCAACGTTCGCTAGCAGACGATTTGGTTCGATACCAAGCCTTCGTACCGGCCACCGATCCCGGGCTCAAATGTGAGAGTTCGTATAGGTCTTGCCGTAACATGTGAGTTGGCTCAGCACTGACTCAGAATCGCCCCGGAGTCGACCGCCCTAACAAGCCTCTTTCCGTACTCTGCGATTTCCGACTCCTGATAGGAATTCTCACCGCGATCGCCAAAAGCCACCCATTCCATGGCCTCCATGCCGAACCACGACATCAGGGGTAAATGCTGCAAGATCCAGGATCTCCAAAATCCGCTCTGACATCAGAATCGAGTTGGAGTAAGCGTGCCTGCACGACCGTCCAGAAGTTTATTAAACAGGTGTCTAAAGAATCCGTTGCTGTGAGGCTCGGCTCGGACCCGCAGAATGGCGCTCCTGAGGGCCCAGCACTGCCTCATGTGGCCGACCCAATGACCTGAGATTGGAGCCGATTCAAGGCTGCCCAAACGGATTCGCCCTGTGCCTCCCACCGCTTCCAGACCTCGGCACTCCCCGTGGGGTACATGCCCAGGTTGGTCCCTCGACACTGCCACAAAGCTTAAATACCAGCGCTGCAATATTATTGCTGGTGAGGATTCTGAAGTGGCTGCGTTTGTTCAAACGGCGGGAAGTCAGGGAGCCGCACGTTAAGGAGCGCAAAGGCTCAGCACGCGGAGGCGATCGTAGTGTTCCTACGACACCAGGGTCAGCTCCCGCCGCAGCGCTTGGGCAAACGACCAATTCTCGGGTAGCTTTGGGAACCCAACTGTCGCCAAGTATCGAGTCAGAATCTACGAGTCCTTGCAGAGATTTGATCGACAGTCGAGAAGAATCCAACGAGTCTCGTAGAGACTCTACGAGAGTCGAGCCAGACTCGACCAAGTGGTGAAAACTTGCGGATTCGAAAATATTTGACGACTTCTTCGATGGGTCTTCCAGCCATGAATCTCACGATGGCCCGATAGTCAAAATCGCCAGCCTGGATGCCGTCCGCGATCGACTTTGGCAGTAGGGACAGCACGTCGGTCCACTTCGTGATCGTTAGCGAGTCCCCGGCAACGCCTCTCCCCAACTCTTTCATGATTAAACCGCAGCTCAAGAGCTGGCTCGCCAACGCCATGCGACGCATCCGGTTACCGGAGTCGGAGCGTTATTCGTGGATCTTCGAGCCCCCTGGCACCCCCGAGTGGGTCAAGCAATCTTACCGACAACCGGACGACCTAAACGCAAAAGACGGGAACGACAATGACACCGTCAAGGCCATGTCGAACGTGCTGAGCACCGGGGGGCTTTGGAGAGCGCGCCTCGATCTTCCCAGGCTGATCATTCAATGGCTGATGGTCGCATTTGTCGTTGCGGCTCTTGTCGCGACTTCGGGAGACCGCGACACTCCTGGATCGAAGGGCGCCATCGTCGAAGGGGATGGCGAAGGAATCGAGTTCGAGCGTTAGCAATCCCCGACCGTCACGTTCGTTCTTCAGTCCCGCCGAGGTCAGCCATGCCGCGCATCCCGCCCCCCCCCAAGCCGGTTCGGCGTGGTCATTCTAGCGCCCGCCGGGCTCACCCGCCAGGGGACGGCTTGCGATCAGCCTGCCGGGGGGGGGGGTCGGGCCCCAAGTTTTGGGCGGTGGAGTAGTGGGTCTGGCGACGGCGCGCCCGCCCAGCAGGCGCCTGCTCCCAATCGCTTCTCGCCCGGTCGGGGTAGCCGTCTGGGTATCCGATGGCGGCTCGCGGACGGGGAGAGGGCCGGGGATAGGAGTCGCCCTTATACTCCCCCGCCGTGCCCCGCAACGGCCCGACGCCGGGCAATGAACCCAAGAATCGTCAGCGCTTAACGGCTCAAAAGTGAAAGTGTTTTTCTAAATCGGGGTATCTGCGCGTGAAGACGAACGGGTCGGCCTTATCAAGACACACACCGTATTCTTTATCCGGTTCCTCTCAGAAATGTATGCAACTTGACCGGGGCTGAGCGCGTCCCAACTCCTTTATCAACAGTCAGTTATAGGCTTTGATGACGAGGCTCGTATCGAGGAGGGATTTCACGCCCAGAAGGAGTAAGGTGGACCGCGCC
>JAKZVK010000357.1:0-5668 GCA_047516085.1 Bryobacterales bacterium | reverse complement strand
CGTTGGAGTTGGTCGATGAGGCAATCCGCCGCTGTGAGCAGGTCAACGGCGCCCTCAACGCGGTGGTTACCGAGATGTTTGATCGCGCCCGTGACGAAGCGCGCCAGTCTGCCGGCGACGGCCCCTTTGCCGGGGTACCGTTTTTGATGAAGGACTACGGGGCGGAGGTCGCGGGGGTGCGCTTTACCGAGGGAAGCAGGTTTCTCGAGGACCATGTACCGAGGGAAGACAGTGAGCTCTACACGCGGTTCCGCTGCGCCGGGCTCATCACCATCGGAAAAACCAACCTGCCCGAATTCGCTATCGGAACCACCACCGAGCCGAGGCTGTTCGGCGTGGCCCGCAATCCTTGGGATCCGGCCCTCACGACCGGCGGATCCAGCGGTGGTGCCGCGGCTGCGGTCTCCGCCCGGGTGGTGGCGATGGCGCACGGCAACGACGTCGGCGGCTCGATCCGGATCCCGGCCTCGTGTTGCGGGCTGGTAGGCCTGAAGCCCAGCCGAGGCCGAAACTCGCTTGCGCCTCACTATGGCGACCTGCTGGCAGGATTCTTCGTGGAGCACGCGCTGACGCGCACGGTGCGCGATTGTGCCAGGCTCCTGGATGGCGTGGCGGGTCCCGCCGTCGGCGAGCCCTATGTCGCGCCGTCACCGGCGCGCCCCTTCGCGCAAGCGGTCGGCGCCGACCCGGGAGCTCTGCGCATCGGCTTCTCGACGGAGACCCCTCTCGGCGATCCGCTGGATCCGGTCTGCGTGGAGGCGATCGGGGAGACCGCGGCGCTGTGCGAATCCCTGGGCCACGAGGTCGTTGAGGCCAGCCCGAGTTTCGATGCGCCCGAACTCTGGCAGAAGTTTACCACCCTGCTCTCGGCCGGCGTCGCGTGGGCGATCGCTGACTGGTCGCGGCGCATCGGACGCACCCCATCCGAGGCGGACTTCGAGCCCTTCGTCTGGGCCTTCGCCAAGCGGGCCGAGAGCTTGAGCGCCGCCGACTATCTGCTTGCCCTGCAGGATGTTCAGCGCCAAATCCGATCGTTGAGTGGATTCTTCACCGACCACGATTTGTGGCTAACCACCACGCTTGGCCAGCCGCCGGTGCCGCTGGGCAGCCTCGTCTATCGCGACGATCCCATCGAGCTGCGCCGGCGGATGGCGCGATTCTCGCCCTATACCTACATCAGTAATGCGAGCGGGCAACCCGCCGTTTCGCTGCCGCTGCATTGGACCTCCGAGGGGCTGCCGGTCGGCCTCCACTTCGTCGCCCGCTACGGCGAGGAATGGCCGCTGCTTGCCCTCGCCGCGCAGCTCGAGGCCGCGAAGCCGTGGGCCGGCCGGCGCCCGCAAGTGTGCGCGGATTAGCGCGACGTCCGATCTCGAGGAGCCGTCCGCGCCTCCGGTCCAGCTTTTTCCGGGTCCGATAAGCGGCTGGCGCGGCGGGTGGCCGGGCGATTGCGCGTCCCGCCGATCTTGCGATGCTCCGCGATCAGGCAGGAGGCACTGCGTCAACGAACCAATCAACGATCTCGCCGCCCGTCATGAACACCGTGTCGTCACGGGCCAGCAGGATATCGAGCATCTTCTCGACGAAGCCGATCCGGTGCAGCACGCCGCTCAGGTGGTGATGCAGGGAGAGAGACAGCACCCGAGGGCCTTGCTCGAGCTCGCGGTCGATAGACTCCAAGGTATGGCACAGCCGGTCGTAGTGCTCTGAGGAGCTGTGTTTTTCGACCGCGAAGATAACGCTGTCGTTGAGCTCCAGGGTATAGGGGACGCAAACCATGGGCCCGTGCAGGGTACGCATCCAGCAGGGCAGATCGTCGATCACCCAATCGCAAGTGTACTCGATGCCGGCCGCCTTCAGATGCTCCGGGGTCTCGAAGCTTTGCTTCAATCCCGGCCCCGTCCAACCTCGGATCCGTTGCCCCGAGAACGCACTCAGCTTCTCGATAGCTGTCCGGATGAGGGCCTCCTCGTCGGCGTCTGGCATCGCCGCTTGGTGTAGCCCATGACCCTGAAATTCCCAGCCTGCCTCGAGCACGGCCTCGGCGACCGATGGATAGGCATCGAGGACACCGGCATTGATACAAGCGTCGGCCCGGATCCCGCGCGTGCCGAGCGCACGCAGCAGCCGCGGCATGCCACAGCGCATACCGTATTCAGCCCAGCTCCAGTTCGGAACGTCTGGCACCGGCTGGGCTCCGTGGGGCGCAGGCATGATCTGGCGGGGCATGGCGGCGTCGAAGCGCCAGTGCTCGAGGGCGCAGAGCACGTGGACGATCAGTGGCTTTCCTCCCGGCGCGCTCAGTGCTGCGCGCTCCGTCGACATTTCAAACATTACACGGGGGTTGGAGGTATACTCGGGGGCGCGCTCGGTCGTCATAGCTGCGTCTCCTCAAGGCGCGAAGGCCGCGATTTCCACAAAAGAGCGCCTCCGAACTCGGTATTTGGATCGAAGAGCGCCGCTTCAATCGCATCGAAGGGGGGCAGATCGACGATAACGAAGTGTGGTCTTTCGAAGAACGAACCTTCGATCCGTCGCCGCCGCCGCATCAGGGCCGCGAACCGTACCACTAAAAATGCCAAAAGCGATATTCGGCCCCTGCGCGCCGGCGAATGCGAACCAAAGGAGTTTCCGATGCCCGAAGCGATTTACAGATTCAAGCGCAAATTATCCATACCGCCCTTCAACGGGCATCGCTCGGGGCCTCATAGGTGGACAAGGGGGCGATGTGAACGGTGGGCTCGACGAAGGCCAACGTTTGGGTCCGGCGGGGACCGTACCCCCCGAAAGCCGCCGTCCCACGAGGGCATCGCCCTCGCGCGCGTAGTCGAGGGCCGCTTGGAGCTCCGGCCAGTCTCGCTGGGCGCCATGCTGAGCCGGATTCAGAGCCGGATGCCCATTGTGCTACTGTTGTCGGCGATTGGCAGTCGTCTGGGGTATCCCGGTTTAAATTTTAGATTGCTGATCGCAAACGCATCCGGGAGATTTGGGTTGGGAGACCATGATGAGCAACGATGTTATGAACGGCCTCACAGTAGCTGATATGTTTGAAAACAGCCGTCTGAAAAAGCGGCATGTCCCCATTCAACTGCGCCAAAGCGGCGACAATGGAGACGAAGGTCTTTTAGCCAAGGGCAGCCGCCTTTTGGTCGATACCCGATTGCGTAAGGGCCCCTATTGGCACCTTAGTCAGGCCGCCGGCGCCTGGTGTTATTCGGTCTACAACCACGTCTATCATCCCCGCGCCTACATCAAGCCAGAAGACGGCGGCCTGATGAAGGAATACGAATATCTGACCGAACATGTGACCATGTGGAATGTCGCTGTCGAGCGGCAAATCCAGGTCAAGGGCCCGGATGCGGAAGCTTTCGTGGACATGGTCATCACCCGGCGCGTCGACAAATGCGAAGTGGGCAAATGCCGCTACGTCATCCTGTGCAACAGCTATGGCGGCGTGCTGAACGACCCGGTGTTACTGCGCCCGGCAGAGGGTGAATTCTGGTTCTCCCTGGCCGACACCGACATCGGGCTCTATTTGCAGGGCGTCAACGCCTTTGACCGCTATGATGTGGTGATCAACGAGATTGACGTGGCCCCGGTGCAGATTCAAGGCCCAAAATCCACGAATCTGATGCGCGATCTGGTTGGCGCCGGCATCGACGAGGTTCCCTACTACGGCCTGATGTGGGCCGAGGTTGGCGGCTGCAAGGTGGTGATTTCGCGCACGGGCTTCTCTGCGGAAGCCGGTTTCGAAATTTATCTGTTCGACGCCACTAAAAATGCCGAGAAGATGTGGAACGCCGTTCTGGCGGCGGGCGAAGCGCACAACTTGCGTGTCATCGCGCCCGGCCATCATCGCCGAATCGAGGCGGGTATACTGTCCCACGGCCAGGACATGGACGTGGAAACCAATCCTTATGAATGCGGCCTGGGCTGGATGGTCGACCTCTCCAAAGACGACTTTATCGGCAAAGCGGCCCTGCAGAAAATCCATGACGAAGGGGTGAGCCACAAGCTGGCCGGATTACGCTTGGGTGGGGAGCCCATTACCTGGTATCCGGCGGATTTCTACCATATCTTCTCAGACGGCCAATTGGTCGGCTATGTTACCTCCGCCTGGTTTTCGCCGACGCAAGAGTCGAACATCGCGTTCGCCATGCTACCGGTGGAGTTAACGGAACTCGGCACCAATCTGCAAGTCGTCCTGCCGGCCACTTATGCAGACGGTCTGGTGGATGCGGAAGTCGTCGATACCCCGTTCAAGAAACCGGATTCTCCAGGCACCGGGCTATTGACGACCGGCAGTAAGCTTTAGCGGGTTACCAGTAGGACCTTCAAAACGAGTCCTCCCGTGGACTACGTGGAAAAGCCCCTCAACCGATCGTGGCCCTCTATAATTCGTCGGCTGTTAAGAAGCGGTTCTGACCGCCGGCATTGAGATCGAGTCGGCCGATATGGCGGCGATGGTTTTGCGCGAGAGAAGCTTCAGCCACCGGAGGAGGAGGCGGAAGTCGTAGCCAGGGGCGCTATGCGGGCATTGTGATCAAGTCGGCCAATACGGCGGCGATGATTTTACGCAAAAAAAGCTTCAGCCACCTGAGGAGGAGGCGGAAGTTGTAGCCGGCGGCGCTCATCACGGCGTTGATCCGGTCGCCGAGCCGTCCCTTCAGGTAGTTCCGGTCGAGATGGCCGTCGGTCTTGCAATGGCCGATGACGGCCTCGATGGCGCTTCGTCGCCGGAGCTCCTTTTTGATCTGGCCGTGGACGCCGCGCTTCTGGCCCGACTTGAAGACCCGCAGCGGCTTCGGCGCATCGTGGCCCCGGTAGCCCTTGTCGACATAGACCCGCTCGATCGCGCGCCCCGTCAGGGTCTCGGTCTCCTCCAGCACCTCCTTCAAGGTGTGGCGGTCGTAGGGAATGCCGGGGAGCGCCTTGGCGTGGAGGATGAACTGTCCGCCTTTGCAACGCTTGTTGGTGGTGGTGAGCGAGACCTTGACGCCGAACTCGTAGGGCTTCGCGGCTTTGCCTTTGCCGATGCACTCGACCTCGGGGGCATGCCATGAATAGAGCTTCCAGCCGCGCTGGCGTTGCTTCTGGCCACGGATCTGGCGGGCCCTGAGAAGCGCCGTCGCGAAGACTTCCTCCAGCGCCCGATCGCCCTCGATCTTGCGCTCGATATCACGGATGAGCCGGCCGAGCCGGGTCCGCAAGAACTTCAGCTCCCGGTTCATCCGCTTGAACTGTTTGGCGTGGGCGTATCGGCCCACCATCATCGCCGCCCGCCGCGCCACCCGAACATAGCTCTGGCGGAGCTCCACGCCATGGCGCTTGGCCAGCTCGCCGAGCTTGTCGATCGCCCTCTTCAGCAGTTTGGCGTCGGTCGGGAAGGTGATGTTCTTCGGCTGCACCGTGGTGTCGACCGTGACCCGGGCGAGATCGCTCTTCTTCAGGGCGCCGGTGTCATGGGCAACGCGCAGGCTCTCTTGCAGCAGGATATCCAGGCGATCACCCAGGCGCTTCCTCCAATGGCTCAATCCCGAGCGTTCGTGGGGGAGCCCGTGCTGGAAGAATTCCTCGCCGGTGAAGTACTGGAAGTAGGGATCGTGCTCCCAACGCTCCCAGAGCTGCTCGTCGGAGAGCGTGTAGGTGTGCTTCAGCACGAACATGC
>JAKZVK010000356.1:0-3647 GCA_047516085.1 Bryobacterales bacterium | reverse complement strand
CGGCCACGTTGACAACGATGTCGGAGCAGGATCCGACACTCACTGACGACGCGCCGGCGGCACCGGAGCTGGAACCGACGCCCGACCTGGAGCCCGCAACGGAAGGTGAGCCGGAGCAGACTCCGAAACCCAAGCCGGAGGGAAAGCGCTAATGGCCGTGCAGAGCCGCGATCGCCGGGCGCTGATCATCCTCGGCATAGCTGCGATCCTCTTTTTGCTGCTCCAGACGGACTTCATCATCCCCTCGGGCGGCGGCGGCAGTTCGATCGGCACCAACGTCGAAGCCTCGGAGGAGGAGCTGCTTCTGGCGCAGACGAGGGCACGGCAGAAGCCGGTCGTGGATGCTGAGTTCAAGGCGATCTCCGCGCAGCAGGAAGCGTTGGAGAAAGGGCTACTGGCTTCTGAAACCGCGGCTTTGGCCCAAGCGGAGATGCGTGAGCTCATCGGAGGCCTGCTGCGAAGCGCCGGGATCGCGATGAAGGCTTCGCGCTTCGGCACGGTGCGTCTGGAAGGTGAAGATTACACGCAGATACCCCTGATCGTGGATTTCAACTGTACGATTGAACGTTTCGTGAACCTCATGGCGGATATTGCCAACACCGAAACCCTCCTATCGTCCCGAGCCATCAAGGTCGGTGCGGGGAATTCGGAGACCAAGTCTGTAACCGTTCAGTTCACCGTGAGTGGTTACCTCCCGGTATCGCGCACGCCGGAACTAGCCAGAAAGAGTTCGGCCCGGAGAAGCCAATGAAGAACAAGAAGTTGTTGGCGCTCAACGTCGTGCTTGGCCTCTTGGTCATTCTGGGCGGCGTCGAACTCAAGGGCCGGATTGACGAGGCGAACGATCGCTATCGGATTCTGAATCCGTCGCAGCCGCCGAAGGAGTTAGCAAGCTTTGGCAGCCCACAGACGCAACCGAAGGTGCGCCCAGCGGACCACATGTCGATCGTCCAGCGGCTGCTCTTCTCGGCGGACCGGAATCCTGACGTCGAAGTGGAGCCACCACCCGTGCCGGCTCCGGTGGTGCGCCCGGCCTTCCCTCTGCTGGTAGGCGTCATGGAGTTAGGGGAAGGGCCGATTGCTCTCATGGCGCCTGATGTTCAAACCCCGGCCGGCCCTGTCGAGGTGGGTGAAAAGGTTGGCGAGTACGTGTTCTTAGGGTCTGCCGGTGACCTGATCCGCTTGGAGTGGAATGGCGAGAAGATCGAGGCCCATCACGCGGAGCTGACCGGAGGGGGCGACGGTTTGCCGCGCGGCAAACGACGCCGGGCTAGCGCGGCGAGACGCGAAGCGCGCCCTGCGCCCGCTCCCCAAAAGCCCAAGAAGCCGGAGGGCCTCGGCGGCAAGTACAACATCGGCCAAGAGATCAGACCGGGTGTCTACAACGGCGACCCAAAGGATGACTCACCGGCCGGCACGCAGTTCAAGGACTTGGTCAAGAAGGTCCAGAACACTCCTTTTGGGAGGAAGTCGTGGTGGGAGAAAACAAGATGATCAAGACGATTCGGGCGGTTTCTCTAGTTCTTTTCCTGGCGGCGGCGACGCTCGTCGCGAGCGCCACCGCACCCAAGGAACCCAGAGCCCAGGAGCGGGAGTCTCAGGCATCGGGGACGGCTGCCACAGGCAAGCCCCCCGCAAGCAAGCGCTCGAAGAAGGCGTCCGGCGATGCGGAGTCAACGACAAGGATGACCCCCTTCGGCCAGGCGAAAACGACCTCGGTTCCCCGGCCGCCGCGGCCGTCCGCAAGCGGTGTAAGTCATCTGGTGAAGGTGGAAGAGCAAGGCGATACGATCGTCTTCCGGCAGCGCATGCCCTTTGGAGAAAAGGTCTGGAAGAGGGCACGAACGGAACTGTCAGATCAAGAGCGCGAACTACTGGAAGAGCATCGGGCCGCGAAGCCGAGTTCGGCTAAGGGGCCGACCACTCCGGGTTCAGGCCGTCCCGGCGGCGCTCCTCGCAAAGCTGAGAGTGCCCAGTGAAGGCCTGCGAGATGTCGGCTCGCCATCGGCGCGACCAATCATCAGTCACGGTCATAAGGAAAATCATGCGAAACGCAGTCCTTTGCTTACTCCTGCTCGTGTCCGGGCTGCCGGCGCAACAGCCCGCTCCACAGGACCCGAACGCACAGCCGCAGGCCGCGGGCGACGCCCAGGCTGTGCCGCAACCGGCTGATACCGAGCAACCTGCTGACCAGCCGCCGCCGGATCAGCCACAGCCGCCGCCGGATCAGCCACAGCCGACGCCGGACCAGCAACCTGCCGACCAGCAACCTGCCGACCAGCAGCCTCCGGATCAGCCACAGCCGGCAGATCCCGCGCAGGCGGATCCGGATCCCGGCGCGGCAGCGGCGCCGGCCCCTCAGCAACAACCGCCGACGCCGCCGGCCGCCACTTCGGGGGGCAGTGTCTCGTTCCGCAACCTGCGTAACGCGGATTTGCTCGAGGTGATCGACCTGATCGCGCGTGAGCTCGAGATGAACTACATTCTTGACCCACAGATCCAAGGCGGGACTGTCTCGATCAACACCTACGGAGACCTGCCCCGCGAGGACCTCTTCCCGCTGCTCGAGACGATCTTGAGGATGCATGGCGCGGCGGCCGTCAAGGTCGGCAGCCTATACCGCATCTCACCGGCGGCACAGATCCCTGGCCTGCCGATATCACCCACGACCGATCCGGACGAGAAGATCCCCGATGACGAGCGCGTGATTCTGAATGTGATTCGATTCAATTACACGACCGCCGCGGACATCGAGCAAGTACTGGCGCCCTTTCTCGGGCCGGGGGCTTTCACGCAAGTGATCGCGCAGGCCAACATGATGCTCATTCTCGACAACAGCCGCAACATGGGGCGAACGATGGAGCTGATTGCGCTGTTTGACACCGAGGAAATGACGCAGCAACGCGTCAGGCTGTTCAAGGTCAAGAACAGCTTGGCGACCTCGCTGGCCACGGAGCTGTCCCGTATCTTCGCGGCCTACTCCTTGTCGGAAACGCAGTCCAGCATCCAGTTCGTGCCGATTGAGCGAATCAGTTCGATTATGGTTGTTGCCGGAAACTCGAACGTTTTCAAGGACGTAGAAGACTGGCTGAAGAAGCTGGATCAACCCGTCACGATAGGCGGCTCGCAAACCTTCGTCTACCGGGTGCAGTACGGATACGCTCCGCAACTCGCCCAGACGCTCATGATGCTTTACGGCGCCCCGATGGGCGGAGGCTATGGGGGCGGTGGTTATGGAGGGGGCGGTTATGGGGGCGGCGGTTACGGTGGCGGCGGTTTTGGCGGCGGCGGTTTTGGTGGCGGCGGTTTTGGCGGAGGCGGTTTTGGCGGAGGCCGGGGGTCTCGCGGTGGCGGCTTTGGCGGTGGTGGTTACGGCGGCGGCGGTTTTGGTGGTGGTGGTTTTGGCGGCGGTGGTTACGGCGGGGGCGGCATGGGCGGAGGGATTATTCGCTTGCCAGTCTCGGGGGCGCCCGGGATGCCGGCCGTAGCGCCACGCCCCGATGCCCTTTTACCGCAAGCGGGAGTGCCATTGGATGCTACGGGTCAACTCTTGGGATCGCAAATGGCAATGGGGGTGGGCGGGGACCAGGCGGGTGGTATCCGCATCGTGCCGGATGATCTGAACAACGTGATTCTGGTCCAAGGAA
>JAKZVK010000355.1:0-2564 GCA_047516085.1 Bryobacterales bacterium | reverse complement strand
GCCAGATTCTGTGCCCACCCCTTCCCTGACCTACGTGCTCGCCATCGAACCCGTTCCCGATACGGCCTCGTGCAAATCCTCCGTCCGCAGGAAGGCGTAGGAGCGCTCGGTCACGGCCACGGACTTGTGGCCGAGGTAGCGGCTCACCGGTGACGTCTAAGCCATTGATCTGCTTAGAGAAAGGGTGCGAAAGGTCACATATGTTACCTATTTTGCGGCATATATTAAGAGCGAATTCTAAACCGTGTTTAGGATGGTGACGGTGGTGACTCCTGCGGATAAGGGAGGTTTGTGATGGAAAATCCCGGGCTTAGGCCGTCACCACAGGAGTCACCAAGTCGGTCACCAAGTGGTGGCGTCCGGCGACGGGGGATGGACGCGGGAAATCTTGTTCGACCGTCTGCGTAAAGGGGCCGAGACGCGGCGACGGCTGCTCGATCAAGAGTGGCGGTTCATCCGAGCCCACCGCCGTGGCGGCGGCGACAGCCTCGATAACCTGCAGAGGCTCCGTCGCTCGTGCTACTCGCGCAAGACGGCGCTCCAGGACGGCCACGGGGGGTAGGGGGCCCAATCTCTACCACCCCACCGCGAAACGACCGGTGGGCAAGCGCGCTCGCGCGGCGAGAGAAATTAGGGGTGGGGGGAGTCCCCTGTCCCCGGCGTTTCACAAAGGATTGCGATAGCGAAATCGGGACGTGCCACAGCGGCAGCGGCGACATCGAAGCGTGCTCGGGGTTGCTTACGCGCCAGTGAAATTTACATTGGGGAGCGAAATCCTTGGGCCCTGTCGCCTAGAGACCGGTGGGTCCGCTTCGCCGAAAGTGCAGCCACGATGGAGCGCCCGGCGGCTCGGGTCGGCTCGGGTCGGCTCGGGCTCGCTTCCGTGAGCGACTTCGACGCGAAGCGGCCCGCGACGAATGGCGAACCCACAGTAGGAACCTCTGCAGGCGTGCGGAACCCTTAGCGGGTCAACGCGGAGTGTATCGCAGCAATGTCCGGTTAGCATCAGAGGAGGAAGAGGACAACGGACCCAGAGGCTTCAGCCGAAGCGGACGCTATTGATCTGCCGGCGTTGCCGCGAACAAGACACCGCATCGCGTCGCTCGACCAAGGTGTTAAACTCCCTACGGGAGTTCGACAACGGAATCGGGCTGAGAGATTCCGAGTTAGGGAGGGATCATGGCCAAGTCGACCAAAACTAAGTCGCTAACGGCTCGAAAAGGTGCGAGTGAGCGAGCAGCGGCGCTGCTCGGGGAAGCCCTCGTCTGGGACATGCTGCTGCCGTGGATGGCGGGTTGGGGCGACGACGAGACGTTGCCTCGTTTCAAGGACGCCGGCGTCGACTTCATCTCGCTCACCGTCAACGATTTTCCCGGCTCGATCGCGGGCAGTCTCCACCGCCTGTCCGAGGTGCGCGCCTATATCCGGGAGCACAGCAACCAGATGGTGCAGGTCTACTCCGTCGCCGACATTCGCGCCGCCAAGAAGGCGGGCAAGCTCGCGCTTGCCTTCCACTTCCAGGAGACCAATCCGCTGGAAGGTGACATCAACATGGTGGAGACGTATTACGACCTCGGCGTCCGCCACATGCTGATGGCCTACAACACCAAGAACCAAGTCGGCGATGGGTGCGCCGAGGCGACCGACGCGGGACTGAGTCGCTATGGCGTGCGCGTAATCGAGGAGATGAACCGCGTCGGCATGCTGGTCGACGGAGCGCATTGCGGCTACCGCACATCGATGGAAGCGATGGAGGCCTCGACCGCCCCGTTTGTTTTCTCCCACTGCTTGGCCTTCGGCGTCTATCGCCACTACCGCAACATCCGCGACGACCAGATCAAAGCCTGCGCCTAGACCGGGGGCATCATCGGCCTCAACGGTGTCGGTCAATTCGTCGAGGAATCCGGCGCCTCGCCCGAGGGTATGTTTCGCCATATCGACTACATGGCCAACCTGGTCGGGCCGGAGCATCTCGGCCTCGGCATCGACTACGTCAAGGACACGGAAGAGGCGCTGGTCTACCTGACCGCCAACCCCGACGGCTGGCCGCTGAACCAGGGCAAGCCGCATCCCGTTCAGACCTTCATCCAGCCCGAACAGCTGGTCGCGGTTGTGGACCTCCTCCTCGAGCATCAGTACTCGGAGGCCGACGTGCGCGGCATCCTGGGCGAGAACTACGCCCGCGTCGCCGAACAGGTGTGGAAGTAACCGCTCAGCCGGCGATGAAGGTGCGCAGGACGTTATGGGTAATGCGCGAGATGTCGTTATCGTAGCCGGCGTAGGAAAGGGTCGAGCAGTACGAGATCGAGCCCACCGAGAAGGCGATGTCCCGCCCAATGTTGAAAAGTGCGAGATAGGCATCGTCTGATCGAGAGGCTACGCGGCCACCTCGATGTCTTCAATGACGGACTTTGCTCCGGCCTCTCTCACCGCCTCCCGCAGGGCGGCGTCAAGGACGGGGAGCTGGCGGTAGGCCTTGAGGCGGCGGAAGGTCTTTTGCGCCTCCAAGAGGCCGGCGGCGGTCCAACGCAGCGCCATCTCGGCGTTGCGCCAGCGCTTGACGT
>JAKZVK010000354.1:0-6269 GCA_047516085.1 Bryobacterales bacterium | reverse complement strand
GGCCAATCCCTCGGGCCATGGTCCGGCTTGGCGAAGAACTCACTTTGGCCTCGATCGATGCGCCCGCACTGCTCCCGAGTCCGCAAAGCGGACGAACGGATGTTAGCCCGGGGTGACGCCACCAGGCGGAACCCCGGGTATGAAATCCTATGGCGACGGGAGCCCTGAACGGGGCGATGGAAAAGTGGCGAGATTCCGAGCCGCTTCAACCAATCCGGCATCCTCGATCGCACCGCGCGAACCGGGGGATGAACGGAGGTCTACCTGCTCGTGCAGCAGCGTCACCGATTTCGGCGCCTGTTCACTTACAATCACGGTGGACCGGCTACGGAGGGATCAATGAAAACACACAATCGCCGCGGATTTCTGACGCGGGTTGCCGCTGCCGCCGGGGCGCTGGCGACCGGCCCCACGGCACACACCTTACAGGCAGCCGAGCATTCCGCCAACAAGCATTCGTTGAAGATCACCGAGATCGAAGTCCACGAGATCCTCCCTCCGTTTCACGACTACAACGCCACCGCCCTGTTCCGCTACAACGGCACGGGCAACCAGCTCCGCACCATCTTCATCCTCAAGACGAATACCGGCCTCGAGGGCTACGGCGAGAGTTGGGGGCCCAAGCCCGAGCAGGGCAGGTACGACAAGTACATCGGGACCAGCCCGTTCGATTGGGTCAACGATCCCGTGAACCTGCCAATCAACATGGCGGTCTACGACCTGATGGGGAAGCATCTCGGCGTGCCGGCCTGGAAGCTGATCGGGCCGCAAGTCCGCTCGTGGGTTCCCGTCTCGGCGTGGACGGTGTCGCAACCCCCCGACGCCATGGCCGAGGAAGTCGTCAGCGTTGCCAAACGCGGCTACCGCTGGATGAAGTTCCACGTCGACACCATGCAGAACGTGATCGATCAGACCGAAGCAATGCAGAAGGTCGCGCCGCCGGGGTTTAAGATCCACTACGACTTCAACGGAGATTCGAACCTCAACTCGATGCTACCGGTTCTCACCGAGCTTGAGAAGTTCCCCATCGCCGGGCGCGTGGAGGACCCGATCCGCGGCTATCCGCCGCCGGACTACGAGGGCTACCGGGTGCTGCGGGAGAAGATCTCGCTGCCGATCCTGATCCACCACGGGCCGGTCGATTTCATGATGCGCAAGCTGGTTGACGGGCTGATGACGGGACACATGGCCATCGGGGGCGTCAACAAGGTTGCCGGCCTGGCGGAGATGAACAACGTTCCGTTCATGCTGCAACAAGCCGGCGGGACCATCAACCAGGCCTTCCTGGCGCACGAGGCGGCAGCCTTCAAGATGGCCACGCTCGACCACGTCAACCTGTGCCACCTGTGGAAAGACGACGTGACCGTGGAGCATATGCCGGTGGTCGGGAGCAGCGTCGAGGTACCGAAGGGGCCGGGCCTCGGGGTGACGATCGACCGGCGCAAACTAGAGAAATACGCCGCCGCACCGCGCCCGAAGCAAACCCGCTTCCTTTGGCGGATGCGATACAAGAGCGGCAGGATTGTCTACGCGCGCTTCGACCCGGATGCGCCGGGCGCCGCCGGCTCGATGGCCGGCTTCTCGACTCGCCACTTGCAGAACCACATCCCCGGATCCGGCGACGGCTACCGCTCACGCGTCGTCACCGACACCTGGGACGACGAGGGCGACCGCGAATTCGAGCGCATCTGGAAACTCACCAACTCCGGCCCGGTGTGGACCAATGAGCAAGGAGAACTGGTCGCGACTCGCAAAGCGCGATAGCCAGAAATAGGGGGGATGTGGGCCTCAGCCGTACGCCGCATCCGCCCTCGTGGTTGGGTAGCCATTCGTGGGGAAGTATCCGCCCTTTCTGGCGGACTGGGAGGTATCTCGCCGGCAGGCCGCAGAACGAAAGGCAACTCGGCCAGTTGGTATGTGGCGTTGTGCTCTTGACTCCCGGGTCGGCGAGCGCATGATAGACCGTGCCCTTGGCGGCTGGCACAAGGGCTGTCCAGAGCACCATGGTCTACACCCATGTGCTGAACCGCGGCGGTCGAGGGTTCCGCAGCTCTGGACAGTTTGCGCAAAGATGTCTGCAGCGAGAGTGGTGGGATTATCCGGACCGGCCGGTCGGCATGAAACTGGGAGGGGAAGTTTATGGAGCACGCAGGAAGTCATTACAAACAAAGTGGTTGCGCCCGTGTTGGCGTCGGTGACTTTCGTCTGACGCCGACCAGAACCGGTTCTGTCCAGGTCAGCCTAAGCTAAACAAGAGTTAGGCCACTCGATGCGATGACTCACCAAGGATACAAGCTTTCGGCAGAGATTATTGCAATGAGCGTCGCCGACACTTGGGACCGAGCCAAGCTCGAGTGGGAGTTGGAGGACGTTTACCACGAGAAGGAGCCCGATACTTGCCTCTGCGGTCATTTCCCCATCAACGAGCTTTGCTGCCTCCGCAATGCCAAGAATGGTAAGCGCGCTCTCGTCGGCAACGTTTGCGTCAAGAAGTTCCTTGGGTTGCCGTCCGACAAGATTTTCGGCGCGATCAATCGGATTAGCAAAGACGCCAACAAGGCACTGAACGCTGAAGCTATAGAACACGCGTTCAAGAAGAGTTGGATTTCTCAGTGGGAGTACGGTTTCTATTTCGACACTTGGCGCAAGCGGTCTCTGAGCGCAAGGCAGCGTGCGAAGCGCGCCGAAATCAATGAACGCGTTCTACGATACATCAGAAATGCACGCGCACGGTAAGTGGCCTAACCATGCGCTACAGCGAACCCGGCCATCGCGCCGTGGTTGTAACCCTGCCCCTTATGGGCCCGGTCGCTGAGCCTGGTTGGTAGGCATCTTCAAATGGCAGACCCTCATCACTGCCGAGGAGTGGAGTGCTTGGCGAACGGTCGAAAGGATCAAGGAGGACGGTCGATGGATCGCCGAAGTCCCTGAATTGCCGGGGGTGATGACATACGGTTCGTCACCCGCCGACGCAAAAGCCAAGGTCCAGGCCTTGGCCCTTCGAATTGTTGCGGATCGTCTCGAGAACGGAGGCCGTGGCCTGTTGTGAGCAGTCAGTCGCGTTTACGCGGCTTGGTGTCGATTAGGCCAGCCGTTGTACGGCTGGTATGCTGGATCCCCCCCCACAACCTAGGCCGGTTCAGCGGCCTTACGATAGCGGGCTTGAGCCGCTCCCTCAGCGGGCAGCGGCACCTCGATTAGTTCAGGATTCATGGCTCAAGCCGGTTCGGGTAAGGCCCCTGGAAGGAGCCTGGAATGATCTCTCGGGCCGGTCGTACCAGGCGTAGAACGCCTGGCCTAGTCAAAACCAAGGCCCGCAAGCGGGCCTGTTGGCGTCCGGAATGTTAGGGCGGGGCCGTCGCCGACTGTCGCGTGAACGGGTCTGTTGGCGTCACGAACATTGACCAGGATGGGCCGGTGCAGATCGCGCCTGTGGTAGGTGGCCAGTCGCGTTTGCGCGGCTTGGTGTCAATTAGGCCATTCGTTGTACGGCTGGTATCCCGGACGCCCCCAACAACCCTCTAGGCCGGTTGAGCGGCCTTGCGATACCGGGCTTGAGCCGTTCGCGATTGCCCGATCGCCTCGATGCGTTCGAGACGGTCGTGGGTTTTGCCAGCAGCGTGATGCACCCTTTGGTTGCGGATGTAGTCGGTCACCCATGGCAGGTCCTTGGACCCGAAACTGACCACGCCATACCCGGCCTGCCAGGCGAAGCGATTGCGGTTCATGATGCGTTGGTTGAGGTAGTGGGCGCTAGCGCCTTTGAGTTGGCCGACCCAGTCGCTGACCTGGACCGTCGGCGGGATCGAGACGGCCAGGTGGACGTGGTCGTCGGTTCCACCGACAGCGTGAAAGATCACGCCGGGCGTTTGCTTTACGCGTTGTTCGAGAAATTCGTAGAGGTGATGCTCGACGGCATCGTGGATCAGAGGTGTGCTCCCCTTCGTGTGCCACGCAAGGTGGAGGTTGATCTCGGAATAGACGTTGTTGGGCATTGCCGGTTCATGGCTCAAGCCGGTTTTGGGTAAGGCCCCTCAAAGGGGCCTGATTCATTGACTCGGGGTCATTCTACCAGGCGTAGAACGCCTGGCCTAGTCAGAAACCAAGGCCCGCAAACGGGCCTGATTGCGTCCGGAGGGTCGAGCAGAATGGGCCGGTTCGGATCGCGGCCTGTCGAGCACTGGCGTTTCACAGTCAAGGTGCGATTCTTCCGCCGCTAGGTTCCAGCTTGTTCGGGCTGGGAACTCGGCCCTAGGCCGCTTGCTCGGGGCGCCATGCACACCGGGCTGAAGCAAGGGGACTTGTGAGCGACGAGCAGCCGGCAAAGCCCATCAGCCCACGCTGCCACGCCAAGCAGGGGGTCACTCCGCGTCCTTGTCGGAAGCATCCCGGAAATCCTTCAGCGTCAACCTGCCAGCCGCCGTTGAAGTGGTCGGCGTCGATCGTTGAGCCGCGGGTCAAGCCGCGCGCCCGTTCGGCCATGCGTCAGCCGACGGCCGACATCGTCACACCGCCGTGCGACCCAAGCAGGGCAGGCCCTCAGCAGACGGCATGGTACAACAGGGGCATGAAGCGGGTTCCGGTCAACACCGCTAATGCATCGTACGAAGTGGTGATCGAGCGCGGCAGCGTCGAGCAGGCCGCGGCGCACTTCGAGACCGTCGCGGCCGGCCGAAGGCTCTTCGTCGTCGCCGATCGGGAGGCGTGGCGGCACCAGGGGTCTCGGCTGGAACAGGGCCTCGAAGGCCACGACTACACACTACTCGAACTCGAGCCCGGTGAACGCAACAAGCGGCTTGCGCAGATTGAGAGTCTGGCCGACCGGATGTACGCCGCCGGCGCCGACCGCACGGCCTGCGTCGTGGCGTTCGGCGGAGGTATCGCCGGCGACATCGGTGGTTTCTTGGCCGCCGTCTACATGCGCGGGGTCGACGCTATTCAGGTACCCACGACGTTGCTCGCGCAAGTGGACGCCTCGATCGGCGGTAAGACCGGCGTCAATCTCGCCGAGGGCAAAAACCTTGTCGGCTCGTTTCACCAGCCGCGGCTGGTGCTGATCGACCCCGAAACCCTCGCCACTCTGCCTGAGCGCGAGTACCGCGCCGGGCTTTACGAAGTGATCAAGACCGGTGTCATCTGGAGCCGCGATCTTTTCGACCTGCTCGAAGGACGCCGGGCCGACGTCCTGGCCCGCGACCCCGGTGTGTTGGAGACGATCATCACCGAGTCCGTCGCCATCAAGGCTGAGGTGGTTGGCCGGGACGAGCGCGAGGGCGATCTGCGGCGCATCCTCAACTACGGCCACACGCTGGGCCATGCGCTCGAAGCCGAGACCGAATACCGCCGCCTGCTCCACGGTGAAGCCGTAGCTTACGGCATGATTGCCGCAGCCCACTTGGCCGAAGCAACCGGAATGCTGGCGGCCGAAGACCGCAAGCGGATCAAGCAGCTTGTCCTTCGTTATGGCCCGATTCCCAGCCTCGAGGGCGTCGCGGTCGCGCGTCTGGTGGAGCGGCTGGGCGGTGACAAGAAGACCATTGGCGGACGTGTCCACTTCGTCCTGCCAACCGAGATCGGCACCGTCAAGGTGGTCAGCGACATTGACAGCAGCTTGATTCGCGAGGCCGCCGAGGCCGGACTCCGGGCCTTTGCCGCCGCCCCGGCCGCGGCGAACCCTGCGGTGGAGACGGCCGCTTCGAAGCTTTGACCCTCGGCGCGATGATCCCTCGGAGCAATGACCCTCGACTCATGACCGCGCCTTCCGTCAGTCCCGCGCGCGTGACAGCCGGTGCAACGCCGGCGGGCGTCGAACCCGGCAACGAAACGGAAGTATCCCGCAACATTCGTGAGATGTTCGGGCGCATCGCCCCGCGCTATGATCTGCTGAACCGCTTGCTATCGGCGCGGATCGATCAGCTCTGGCGCCGCACGCTCGTGCGCCGCGTCCGGCCCTACCTAGAGCGTCACGAGTCTCGCGTGCTGGATCTCTGTTGCGGCACCGGCGACCTGGTGATCTCCCTGGAAGCCGAAAAGCGCAAGCGATGCGGCCCGGCAGCGACGCTCGTTCTCGGCGCGGACTTCTGCCGGCCGATGCTGACTGAAGCCGCTCGCAAAGTGCGGCACAAAGGTCACGGCAACGAACTGATCGAGGCTGACGCCCTGCACGTCCCCCTGCCCGGTGGAACGCTTGACCTCATCACAGTCGCGTGGGGCTTTCGCAACCTAGCCAGCTACGAGCGCGGCCTGCGGGAGATGCATCGGCTGCTCGC
>JAKZVK010000353.1:0-12128 GCA_047516085.1 Bryobacterales bacterium | reverse complement strand
AAAAGAGGTGAGACAAACTCCGGCGAGTAAAGTTTTTGGAACAGAATGGAACAGAACGGGGTTGAAGGACCCCTGTAAGTTGTTGAAAACGTGGTGGCCAGGGACGGAATTGAACCGCCGACGCCGGCCTTTTCAGGGCCGCGCTCTACCGACTGAGCTACCTGGCCTTCTTATCCGATTCTAGGGAGCGGCTCGAGGCAGTATCAACGAAGCCTCGTTCCCGCTACTCTAGTCATAGCAGATTCCATCCTAAGTTCGTGCACGCCTCACGCTGATTCCGGAACGAACCCAGCCCCGTTAGGACCGCGCGGGGTACCGAACCGCCGCCGTCGGCCACGCAGTTCGATCGGCTGCGAACTTCGATCGGCCGGGCGACGTAGCCTTGGAGTCGACGGCGCACTTTTTTCACGGAGACAATCGGCTTGGTTGACATCGCAGCCACACTCGAGCAACACGAAGTCCTGCTGACCGGCGGCAACGGCTTCTTGGGTAAGGTTTTGCTGGCCCTGCTGCTCGACCGCTATCCGGGGCTGAAGCACTTGCACGTGCTCGTGCGGCCTCGTGGCGACCGCACGGCCGAAGAGCGTTTTGCCCAAGAAGTGCTGGCGTCGCCGCCGCTCGAAGCCATCGTCGAAAAGCGTGGCCAAGACTTCATCCGCCAGAAGGTCACCGTGTGGCCGGGCGATGCGGCGCAACCCGACTGCGGGGTCGCATCCGACGGCTGGGCCGACGACATTGGCCTCATCCTCAACTGCGCGGGGCTGGTGGAGTTCTTCCCGCCGCTTGATGCATCGCTGCGCGCCAACGTGGATTCGGTCGAACACCTGTGCGCCTTGGCCGAGCGGGTCGGCGCGAAGCTCTTGCACGTCTCGACCTGCTATGTAGCCGGCGAGTGCGATGGCTTGGTCGAGGAGACCGAGCCGATCGGCGGCTTCTACCCTCACCGCGCCGGCGTCGAGGACGTGAGCTTTGACGCCGCTGTTGAGTTGGAGGAGTGCCGCCGGCGGATCGGGCAGATTCGCCAGGCCTACACCGCCCGGGGCCGCGACTCGGACGGCAAGTCCGCGCGTGAGTTGACGGACCGGCTGATTGAAATGGGCCACCGCCGCGCCGCGCGATGGGGCTGGGTCAACACCTACACCTACACCAAGAGCCTCGGCGAGCAGGTGCTCGCGCGCCGGGACGGTCTCGATTTCACGATCGTACGCCCGGCGATCGTCGAGAGCTCGTTGCGTTTCCCGTTCCCGGGTTGGATCGAGGGCGGCCGGACCTCGGCCCCGCTGCTGCTGATGGCGCTGGGCGGTATGACGGACTGGCCGGCGCGCGGCGACATCCCGCTGGAAGTCGTTCCCGTGGATCAGGTGGCGTCGGCCATCGTCATCGCCGCCGCTTTGCTGCTGAACGGCCGGCACGAGAGCATCTATCAGCTCGGCTCGGCGGACGTGAATCCCTGTGAGTTGGAACCCCTGATCGAGTTGCTATGCCGGGAGGCGCGCAAGTCGGGCCCGAACGGCAGCCGCCCGGTGAAGGTGCCGTTTTGGCTACAACCTCGATCCAAACCGCGGTTGCTTTCCGAGCAGGCGGCGCGGATCGGCCGCGAGCGATTGCGCCGGCGGTTGGACAAGGCGCAAGCCATGGCCGCCGCGTTGCGAGGGTTTGCCGAGCGGGCAAAGTTCCCCGGCCGCGCGGCGCTGAGCAAGTGGGCGGCGTCGCTGCGCACTTTCGGCCTGCAAATCAATTTCCGCGAACAGACACTCGAACAGTACCTGCCCTTCATCCAACGGAATCGCTACATCTTCGAGGCGCACAATATCCGCGCGGCCTTTGAGCAAATCACCCAAGCCGATCGGCGGCGGCTGCCGTGGGACCCGGAGACAATCGACTGGACCGACTACTGGACCCGCAACCAGATCGAGGGCATCCGCAAGTGGATCCAACCCGAGGCCGTTCGCGACTGGTCGTTCAAGATCTGACGGCTCGCAAAGACGCTAAGGACCGCAAAGAACGTGAAGCCGTATTGTTTTTCTTGTGGGCTTGGCGGTCCTTAGCGTCTTTGCGAGAAACAACAAACCCGACCTCAGCAAGCACCTCGCTCGCCCACGGCCGCGCGTCCGGGCCCACGGCCTCACTCCATCGGGAAAGTCAGCGTTTCGTTGAGAACAACCAGCCCATTGGGACTCAGCCCTTCTGCGATCGGCCGCGCGGCGCCCTTGCGACTGACGATGGCCCAGGAATAGCGGAATGCTAGGCGTTCGATCAGCCCCGACGCCAGGTTCTCGCGCAGCACGCGGCGCGTGTGGCCGGTGATCTTTACCGATCCCTCGTCGGCAATCGCTGCCAAGACAACCACTCCTTCCGGCAGGGCCTTCAGGTAGGTCTCCATTGCCACGACGTCCTCGTCGTTGGCCCACGTATCGAAGGCACGGACCGGCCCCAAAACGCCGGAGTGGGGGTCAATCGTGAGGAAGTTGAAACCCCGTCCCACACCGCCACCGTGAACTCGGTAAAGCAACTTGCCCGCCATCTCGAAGCTGGCCACCGGCGCGGTGCTCAAGAAGCCGCCGGAGACGACGCGAAAGTCGATGGGGCCTTGGCTCGGCAAGACGCGCACTGCCACATTGCGGGCCACCGTCTCTGGAATCACCGAGCGTCCGATGAGCGAAACCGTGTGCTCGCCTGCCGCCGCACCCGCCAAGGCTTCGAAAGACAGCGACAGCGTCTGCCCGGGCACACCTGCCGGAATACGCGCCTCGACTCCCGGTGGTACGCCGCCGAACTCGAAGCGAATCAGATCGCAGAATCCGTGGACGCCGTTCAACAAGACAGACACGGTTTGCGGCGGCCCTCCGGGCTGCACGACCACCGGCCCTGGCTCGCCGAGGGACAGTAGGAAGCCAGGCCTGTCTCGCACGCCCGTGATGCGCAGCCTATGGCCGTTGCCGGCAATGCCGTTTTGCAGAAGGCTCAGCTCAGCGATGCCCGCCGCGGTGTCGCCGGCGATGTGGGTGTTTGTCTGGTAAATGCCTGCCATGCCTGGCAACATGCCCGAGAAGAATACGGGCAGCTCGACGCCGTCGAGGAGCGCGTGCGGCGTCTCGGCGGAGAGGTTCACTTGAGCCGGCGCCTCGCCGTCCGCAAGCGGGGTCTCGCCCGGCCCGAGTCCTGTTCCATAGATCTCGAGGTAGCTGCCCGGCGGCACGCCGTTGGCCACGTCGACCGGGCACGGACGCCCAGGCCGGAACACGCCCACCTCGAAGATGCCGGGCGACGCCTCGGTCACCTCAAACTCGACCGGATTACTCGGCATGCCGGCTCGATAGACCGTGGCTTGAGCATCCCCGGTGGCTAGGTCCCAAGGTGTTTGTCCGCGTACCTCTTGCGGGTTGCTGAAGAGCAGCGGCATGGCCGAGCCCTGCACACAAGCGCTCACCGGCCCTAAGTGAAACGGCAGGTCGCCGCCTGCAACCGATCGCCCGGCCGAGGCCAATCCGTCGCCGGCAAGCAAAGCCAATGCTCCGGGAGAAAGCTGCTGCAGTCCGCCGGCCATGTTGACCACGCCATCGGGGTCGAGTTGCGCGACGCGCGTCTCGGAAAACTCTGGCGGTGGATTGCCGCCCCACACCCCGGCCAGTGCGAAGTAGGCGTCGCGCGGACGAAGGCGATCGAGGCCCGGCTGGTATCCTGCCGAGACTCGCAACAGTCCCTGCCATGCCTCGTTGCGAAAGCCGTAGGGGAACGAGGGGTCTTCGAGGCCGGCAGGCGTTTGCGTCTCGGGGTCGCCGCCGCGCCACCACTCGTCGGCGTACGCCGCGTACACGCCGCCGAGAATGGGCCCGGACTCTTGCTGAACCAGGTCTTCGATGGCCCGCGCCTGCTGTTCCGCAACCTCCGCCTGCGGTTGCGCATCGAGGGCCCCTCCGAGGTGATCGTAGGCGTCGACTCCGAACGACGAGACGAGCAGCGGCTTCCCGGTGACCATTGATACAGCGGCCGGCGCGGCTTCGGCCGGCTCGGCGCCGGGCAGGTTGAGCGACCAGAAGGCCAGACCGAGTTGGCCGAGGTCGTCCGTGTGGAGGTCGCGCGAGCCGATCTGGTCGAGCTGCGAGACGGTGGTGGTCAGCAACGCAGTCCGCGCCTCCGCGTCACGGAGCACGCCGGCGGCTTCCGCGAGCAAGGAGTAGAAGTCAGCGGGCGAGCCGGCGAACTTCGATCGGTAGTCGTCGCCCACGTCTTCCCCGAAGACGAACGCGATCACCCGCGGCTCGTCCCGCCACGACGTGACGTACTCCCGGAACTCAGCGAGGATCTCGTCCCGCAACACTCGCCCGTCGGCATCGGCGGCTGAGAGCGAACGCGCGGTGTCGTAGAAGCGGTCGAGTGGAAAGCCGGCCAGCCAGTAGAGGTTGGTGCTGCCGAGCACGAAGCGGAAGGAGCGTTCGTCGGGCGACATCAGCGCCAGGGTGCGAATCGTGTTCGCCCCCATGGCCGCGATGAGCGGAAGGTCTCGCGGGTAGAAGCAGCCGGCGCCGGCGTTGTGGTCCGACCAGCCCTCGCCGATCGGCACGTTGCTATAGACGACACCACGAACGACGAAGGGAACGTCGTTCAGCAAAAGCTGGGAGTCGCGGATTTCAAAGCCGGCTGATAGCGCAGCCGTTGACAGCAGGGCGAGGAGAACCAGTGCGGCAGAGATTCCCCCCGAGCGGGGTGCGGCCATTCGGGTTGGAGGGGTTAACTACAAATGTATAGAAACACACTTCGATTTGCAAGGAATGGATGTAGGCAACAAACGCCTGTAGGTCCGGGTGGCGTATGGCCGTTAGGGATCGAAGCCGATCCGGATGAGGATCTTCTGCAGCGTGAGATAGCAGCCTGGATGTCCCAATCGCGTAGACGGCCATCGGCGCTAGGCGTCCGCCCGCGGCATGATGAACCAGAGAACAATGTAGGCCAGTGTGCCCGGGAAACCTACCGAGACGATGGAGACCACGACGTACAGGAAGCGGACCAGCGTCGGGTTCCAGCCCAGCCACCCGGCGAGGCCGCCGCAGACCCCGGCGATCCAGCGGTGCCGCCGGGAGCGACGCAAGGGGTTGCGAGGTTCAGGCATGATCCGCCTCCAGCGGTCTGGGCGCGTCTCTTGACGTACTGCGCGCCTATCTATGAAAGCATACGCCGCTCGGCATGCGATGTTCCCGACCCGCCGTGCTTTTGAATCCCCATGCAGGACTTGAGGACCGCTTGACGCCTCGGCCCGACGTGACCGTACCCACCCGCCACGTCGGAGGCACAGACGGAATTCCGCGGGCCCCACCGCCGGGCATCAAGCGCTTTTAGAACGCACCGAATCCTACATCGGTTCGGCGGGTTCGGGAATGTAGGGCAGTTCGACGGTGACTTCGTCTTCGGCCGACAAGCGCAGGCGATTCCCGGAAGCGCCGAGAGCGCGCCGGACCTCGGGGTCCCAGAGATCGAACGTCTCGGGGAAGGGGACTGCATAGAAAGTGTAGGTGCCGGGCGGCATCCCGGGCAGTGTGAAACTCGCGTCGGCGCCGAGGCGCAGGCGGCCGCGATACTGATAGCCGTCTGTCTTCTCGGAAATCACTACGACCCATGCCGTTGAGAGTTCCTCGGCCTCAACGCCCTCGGGCGGCTTGACGGCGCCGGTGACGACGGCGCCGTCGAAGGCGACCTCGATCTTGAGGCCGGACACCGAAGCGTCGGCCGGCACGGTGACTTCCGGTTTGCTGAGCCGCTGCCCCCCCAGAGTGACGGCCCGCAGGTAGCCTCCCGCGGGTAGGTTCTGAAGGCTGATACGGTAGAGGCCGGGCAGCAACGTGCTGATTTCAAACAGGCCGCTCGTCCGCGGGGCGGGAATGCGCGTTCTGCCGCTCCACCGGTTCGCAACCGTGCCGGTGAAGACGACCTGAAGCCCGCCGGCGCGGCCCACCCGCGGGAGACGTCGACTTCGTACGTTCCAGGGGAGAGGCCCATGCTTTCAAACTCGAAGCCGGGCGACTCCGCGTCGGCGGCGGCGACTTGCTCACCATCGTCGCCACGAAAGACCAGGTAGACCTCGCCGCTCGGCGGGCCCACGGCCAAGACATCCCGGTCGAAAACCACGCGGCCTTCCAGGCCCGTCTGCGGCCGAGGCGACAGCACCAGGCCCACGAGATCGTCGTTGACCTCGACGGAGCCCAAAGGAACCCGGCGGGACCCGTTACTTTCCGTCGAGTCGGAGCGGTGGATGTAGGCCACGTTGTATCTGCCCGGCCGCACGTTCTGGGCGGTGAAGGCGCCGTCTTCTTGGAGCCGGACAAAACTGCGGCCTCGACCGCGCCCGATCAGCGCGATCATGTGGGCGCCGCTGCCGGAGTGGTCCACCCCGGTCAGATGGCCGGAGACCTTGAAAAGCTGCCGCTCTTCCATCCGCGTGTGGAGAACGATCTGCACGCCTCGAATGTCATCGCCTTCCTCGACCTCGACCTCCGTCGGCTCAGCTTCCAGTGCTCCCCGAAAGCGCCTCGACCGGCCTCCCCGCACGCGGAGTTGGTACTCGCCCGGCTGGAGGTTCGCGATGCGGAAGATGCCACGATCATCCGCAGACACCCGGCGGCGAACGTCACGGTCGCCACTCGCCGAGGTCGTGGTCGAGAGGCTCGCGTCGCCAACGGGCTCGCCGAGTTCGTCGATCACGCGGCCGTTGATGGCGGCCGCACGGCCCATCTCGAAATCAACCTGGGCGCAGTCTTCCGGCTGCGTGCAGTCAAGCACGACGCGGCCGCCCTCGTGGCCGCCGGCCATCCTCGTGTAATAGCCGTTTCGCTCGACGCTGAGGGCGACCAGCGGCGAGGGCAGGCCGGTGAACCAATAGCGGCCTTGCTCGTTGGTCTTGGTAACGGCAATGATGCCGGAGGAGAAGCGGTCTGTGTGGCCGGCGTCGCGGGCGATGACGCGAACGCGGGCCAGGGCGACCGTGCGCCGCCCGCTGTGCGTAACCACGCTGCCACTGACCGAGGTTTCAGCAGCGAGAATGCCCGCAGCGGCGAGAACCAGAACCGGCAGCAAGGCCTTGCGAGGAGGACTTGGCATCGGTCGCAGGGTCGGGGCAGCGGCCGGCCTCGGCATCATGGGGTAACCGGGCTGCCTGGATCGTCCGAACTAATCATACGATTGCCGGGCAGCGGCGGTTTCGATCAAGATCGAGGGCCACTGGATTTATCCGAAAACGCCGAGCAGCCATTGGGATCGTAACGTACATGAAATGTTTGTTTTCGCCCGTCTTGGTGCGTTATCATTGCTTATCCATTCTGGTTGAGTGGAGTCGACACCAGCTTTCTGTGAGGGGTGAGCTGGTAGTTCCGAACTTAGGGTGAATCGTAGTGGCGTTTGTCGAGGTGTCGACTCACGGTCCCATGACCCTGAGAGAGCCGACGCCGCTGGGGGGCGCGAGGTTGCCGCTAGTGGACTGTCGCAAAGAAAACTTGGTGGTAGACGCGCAGCCGGGCGGGCGCAGAAGCCCTCCCCTGCAGTCTCGCTCGATACTTCTACAGCTACGGAACCTTAGCCCGCTGCTGCTTCTGCTGTCTTTGGTCCTAGTCTGTCCGGGTCCGGCAGCCAGCCAGGTGCCTACCGAGCCGAATCCTTACGTCAGCAGCCAGGTCTGCAAGGCGTGCCATCAGGACCTCTGGCACAGCTTCAACCGCAATCCGCACTTCAAATCGGTCGCTTCGGGCAAGAAACCGCCCGAGCGAACCGGCTGTGAGGGTTGCCACGGTCCTGGCGGGCTGCACGTAAAGGGCATGGGCGACAAGACGCAGATCCGCCGCTTCCCTTTACTTCAGCCCAACGAAGTGCTCAACGAGTGCCTCGCGTGTCACGCCAAGGACTTCGGCAAGATGAACATCCGGCGCTCCTCGCACTCGACCGCCGAGGTGAGCTGCATCAACTGCCACTCGATTCACGGTTCCCAAGAGGGACGCGCCCTGCTGGCCGACAAGCAGCGCAACGTCTGCTACGGCTGCCACATCGAGATCCGCGCGCGCTTCGACCTGCCCTTCAAGCACCGCGTCAATGAGGGCGTCATCGACTGCACCGACTGTCACAACCCGCACGGCACGCCGATGGCGACGTGGAGTATCGCGCAGGCCCCGCGCATGGTTTCGCACGGCTTCGGCAACGACTTGCCTTGCCTGAAGTGCCACACCGACAAGCGCGGCCCGTTCGTGCACGAGCACCCGCCGGTGCGTGTGGAGGGCTGTCCGATGTGCCACGACCCCCACGGCAGCACCAATCCGCGGCTGCTGCAGCGGCCGGCGGTCTTCACGCTTTGTCTCGAGTGCCACAACAGCGTGGTCGGGTTTGGGCCGCGGATGGGCGGCATTCCCGCCCCGGGCCGGCGCTTTCATGATCTCTCCCAGCCGCAGTTTCAGAACTGCGTGACGTGCCATTCGCGGATTCACGGCTCGAATACCGATCCGCTCTTTAGACGATGACGACCCGCGGCGCATGGCTTTGCTGGCTTGCTCTGACGGCGGCGACGCTCGTGAGGGCGCAGCCGATCGTTACGCCGACGCCCGACATGCCCGACGAGATCGAAGAGGCGGGCGACTACACCATCTCGAATTCGTTCGAAGTGGGCTATCGCATGAGCAATGTGAGCGGCAACCAGGACGTCTACCGCAGCAGCATCAACTTCGGCAACGGCGTGCGGTTGTTCGAAGGGCAGTTGCGCATCAACTCGAAGGAAGGCAAGGGGACGCTGATCGATAACCTGTCGTTCCATACCGTCGGACAAGGCGAGGACCCCTACCAGTTCACACGGTTCGAGATGGAGAAGAACGGCTGGTTCCGCTACGACATGCAGCTTCGCGTCAACCGTTTTTTCAACCGGCTGCCGTCGCTATGGAGCGGCGAGCGCGGGCAGTGGAGCGAGCGGACGTTCCAGAACCACGACCTGCGGCTATTCCCCGATTCGCGGTTCGAGATCCTGCTCGGCTATGACCGCAATTCCCAAACCGGGCCGGGGTTTGGGTCGGAAGGCATCTCGCGCGACTTCGGGGCCTTCCGCAACGAGAACTTCCTGCGGCTGACCCGCGACCTGCGCCGGCAGAACAATCAGTACCGCGCGGGCTTCGATACGCGGGTGGCTGGGCTGGCGATTACGTTCATGCAGGCGTTCGACAACTACAAAGAAGACACGCTCTACGGGGACGGCTCGCTATCTCCGTCGCTCTCGCCCAACGTTCAGCCGGTCGAGAGCGTGCGGCGCAACGAGCCGATCCACGGCAACACGCCGGTCACGTCCGTCGCCATCCGGACAGAGAAGGAGCACAAGATCGGCTTCCAGGGCCGCTATGTGTACGCCAGTGGCAACCGCAACTTTCTGCTTTCCGAAGACATCACGGCGATCAATTCCGACCTGAATCTGTCCAGCCTCCGGCACACCTTCATCATGGGCGACGCCCGGCGCAAGCAAGGCAGCGGCGACTTCACCGTCGCGTTCATGCCGACCGACCGCTGGACGATCAGCAACACGACCTCGGTCAACAATACCCGCATCAGCGGCAATTCAGCTTTTCTCGAAATCACCGCCTCAACCTCGCAGTTTCAGGAGTTCGAGCACCTAGGCATTCGCCACATCTCGAACGCCAGCGAGGTCAACTTCCGGGCGCACCCAAAGTTCGGGGTGTACGGCGCCTATCGCTTCTCGCGGCGGCGCATCCAGACGCGCGAGAGCTTCCACTTCCCCGATTTCGATTTCGAGGTCGATCTGTTCGAGCAGAAAAGCGACATCAACTCGGGCGTCGGCGGGTTTCGCTGGCGTCCGCGCCGGGAGTTGCGGGTATCGTTCGACGCCGAGTACGGCGAGGCGGACCTGCCGTTCACACCGCGCAGCGAGCGGAAGTTTCATTCGGAAACCGTCCGCGTGCAGTGGCGCAAAAACGGGTTCCTACTTGGCGGGAGTTTCAAGAGTCGCGAAAACGACAACTCCGCGACGCTGATCACACACAGCTCCGTCGGGCGGCACTACGGCTTCAACGGCTCGTGGGTGAATCCGGGCGGTAGGCTCACTCTCGACGGCGGATACACCAAGGTTGAACTCGATACGGCTTCGGGCATCTTCAACTTCTTCCCTGAGGGCGAAACGCCGGCGGCAAGCCGTGCCTTCTACACGATGAACCTGCACAACGTGTACTTCAGCACTCGCATTCAACCGTGTGCGCGGCTGACCGTCTACCTTGCCTACAACCTGTCGAAAGATATGGGTGATGGGCTCGGGCAGCCGGGCTTTGGGCCTGGCTTGGAGCCCACCTACTCGAATTTTAGTTTCGACGGAACGAACTTCTTCAACAGCTTCCCGCTCACCTATCAGTCGCCCTCAGCCCGCGTGTCGGTGACGCTGCACGAACACCTGTCGTGGAACCTGGGCTGGCAGTTTTACAACTACGGTGAGCGCTTCGTCGGCGAGCAGAACTATCACGCCCATGTGAGCTACTCCAGCCTGCGTTGGAGTTTCTAGTCAGGGAACCGTGCCCCGAATGCGAGTGAGGGGCAAATCCACCACCGAGTAGCTCAGAGGCAGCGTACCAGCCACTGGCGTTCCGTCTCGGTTTCTCGCGTCCGCCACGCCGGCACACTTAGTAAGTCTGATCTATGTAGGAGGGGGGGTACTGCAGGAACCCAACATCCCGCCCCCCGCCGGCTGCCTTGGGCGAGCAACCGGGGCGGGCGCAGTGAATCAGACTACTCGGGCGTCTTGCCGTAGTACGCCGCGTTCTTCGCGGTAAACTCGTCCCACTTCTCGGGCAGGTCTTCGAGGGCGAAGATCGCCGAGACGGGGCAGACGGGCACACAAGCGCCGCAATCGATACACTCATCCGGCTCGATGTAGAGCATCTCCGCGGTCTCGAAATCCTCTTCGTCGGATTTGGGGTGGATGCAGTCAACCGGACAGGCGTCAACACAAGCCGTATCCTTCGTGCCGATGCAGGGTTCCGCGATTACGTACGCCATATGAACATCGTCTCCTTGGTAGCGAGACCTGGTCAAACCGACCCGGCTCCCTACGATCAGAATAGCGGATTATATCACAGGGCCGCAAAACCCCAACAGCCATGTTTACCTGCTCCCTTCCCTGCTGTCAAGGGGCTGGGATGCGCCTCCCGTAACCCTGATCGAGTCTGCCAGGGGCCTGTTCGGAGGGCATGTTATGGGATGTGTTTCCGCTACCCTACCTTGCGCGCGCTCTTGCGCCCGGGCGCGGCCTTCTTCGCCGTTGCACCCCCGGTCTGCACAGCGGTTTGCGGGGCGGCTTGCGCGGCTGTGGCGCGGGCCGGACCCTTCTTCTTTGGCGCTTTCTTGGGCTGCGATGCGAGGCTCTTCTGGAGCGCGTCCATGAGGTCGATGACCGGCGCGAGCCTCGGCCCCTCGGTGGCGGCGGTTTTTTCGCCGGCGCGCTTGGCCTCGACCAGCTCCTTGAGCCTTTGCTGGTATTGATCCGTGTACTTCTCCGGCTTGAACGGCGCGGCGAGGCTCTCGATCAACTGGCCGGCGAGCTTCGTCTCGGCGGGCTTGACCTCGATGTCACTCTCCGAACCATTCCTGCCGTATTCCGCAAGCGCGCGGATCTCGTTGGGGTAGTACATCGTATGAAGCGTCAGCCCTTGCTCCCGCGCCCGGACGAGCACCGTGTACTCGCGCTGATGCATGGCCAGCTTCGCGACCGCCGCGTATCCGGCCTGATCCATGGTGTCGACGAGCAGATGGTAGGCTTTGCGGCCGGCATCCTCGGGAACCAGGTAGTACGAGCTGTCGAAGTAGAGCGGGTCGACCTCATCCATCTTGACGAACTCGAGGATCTCCATGCTGTCGGCCGACTGCGGCTGGACCTTCTTGATCTCCGTGTCCTCCACGAGGACATACTGGTCTTTGATGTACTGGTACCCCTTGACAATCTCGGAGCGCTCGACCGTGCAGTCACACGTCGGGCAGTACAACTGCTGCCGGACGCGCGTGTGGCACGTGCCGTGCAACTGATTGAAGCTGATTCGTTCGCTGCGCGCCGCGGTGAACAGGCGCACCGGGACCGAGATCAAGCCAAAGGTGATATAGCCCTTCCAGACGGT
>JAKZVK010000352.1:0-6951 GCA_047516085.1 Bryobacterales bacterium | reverse complement strand
GTCGGTGGTGATCTTGACCAGCAGCGTCTGCCGATGTCCCGTCTGCCGCACCGTTTCAGCGTGCTCGAGCCGTTGGCGCAGGCCTTTGCCGCCCGTCATGCGGCCGACCGGCGTCATCGAGACGAAAGCCTCTTCCGGCTTGTCGCGGTCAGGAGGGTGGCGTAGGATGAAAGTTTCGATTTTGGCGATTTTCTGCGCCGGGTGAGCGGCCGCCACCGCCGCGGCTTCCGACAAGCGAAGACCAACCGGCAAGCACGCTGCCATCTTCAATAGTTCACGTCTCGTCATGGGTCGAACCATCTCCTCCGAAGAAGATAGCTTGTTTGGCCGCCGCGGCGTAGCCCTACGGCCCACGGGCCCGCACCCCGACAGGTGCGCCTTGGCCGAGGTCATCCCGCTGTGAGGAACATGAAGAGCCTCGGCCCCTTGATCGGCCTCGCCGCCGTGTACCTCTTCTTCTGCTTTTGGGCGGGTGAGCCTTTCTACTCGAGCTTTAACCGGGTCACCGTCCTGACCCAAAGCGTCATCGTGACCGCCGGCGCGCTGGGGATGACGCTGATCATCATCTCGGGCGGCATCGACCTCAGCGCCGGCTCGGTGATCGCGCTCTCGACGGTCGTGATCGCCCGCTTGCTCGAGGCCGGCGTCGCGCCCCTGACCGCGGCTGTCTCAGGGGTCCTGGTCGGCGGCGCGTGTGGCGCGGTCAACGGCCTGCTGATCACCAGATTGAAGCTCGTCCCGTTCATCATCACCCTCGGCACCTTGCTGATCTTCCGAGGCGCGGCCACCGGTGTCGCGCACGAGCAAAAAATCGACGCCCCGATCACGTGGCTCAATTCCATGCTCGCCAAATTCCCCGAGCCCGCTTGGTTGATCGTGGCGCCAGGCGTGTGGGCGACCCTGCTGCTGGCAGTGATTGTGTGGCTACTGTTGCGCAACACCGTCTTGGGACGCCACATCTTCGCCATCGGATCGAACGAAAACACCGCCCGCATCTGCGGCGTGCGTGTCGAGCACGTCAAGTTCTACATCTACTCGCTCGGGGGCCTGCTGATCGGCTTCGGCGGACTGATGCAGTTCAGCCGGCTGACCGTCGGCGACCCTACCGCCGCCAAGGGCATGGAACTCGACATGATCGCCTCGGTCGTTATCGGAGGCGGTAGTTTACATGGCGGAGAGGGCAGCGTGGTCGGCTCGGTGGCGGGTGCCATGCTGATGGCGGTCATCCGCAACGGACTGAGCATGAAAGGCGTACCCAACTGGGTGCAGGACGTGCTCACGGGTTCGATCATCGTCGCCGCCGTCACGATCGACCGCCTGCGCCACCGCGCCACGGCCGCCGCATAACGGGGCAGGGCTCTGGTGTTGGTCTATACTGACTCCTCAGGAGGCTTCAACGGCATGAAACGAACAGCACTCATCCACCTCATCTGGCTCGCTTGCTTCGCGCTGGTGGCCTGCTCCTCGCCCGAACCCACCGACGCTCCGGCCACCGAAGCCGCGCACCAACCGCCGGTCGAAACCGACGAGTCCAAACCTTTCGACGCCGTTGAATTGAAGGCGCGGCTCGACAGCGGCGCGGACCTCTACCTGCTTGACGTTCGCCGGCCCGAAGAGCTGGCCGAGCATGGAGCGATCGAGGGCTACGTCAACATCCCAATCGATGAGCTCGAAGGCCGTCTCTCGGAAATCCCGAAAGACAAGAAGGTCATCACCTACTGCATGCGCGGAGGGCGCGCCTCTCGCGCCGCCAAGATGCTGGCCGAGGCCGGCCACGCGGGCATCCAATACGGCGGCATCACCGAGTGGAAAGAGGCCGGCAACCCGGTCGTCTATCCCGAAGGCGCCAAGCCCTAGTTTGCTCGCGGTCGCGGCCAAAGCCGTTCTGCTCGTCCGGAAAGATCGTCTCAATATCACGCTGCGCAACCGGCGTTTTCGGGTCTGTCTCGCCGAAAAACGAAACTGCTAAGGTGAGGACAAACGTCGATACATAAGGCCCCGTCCATGATCACCCGTCCGATTACACGCAGATTTTCGTTCGCCGCGCCGATTCTCACCCTGGCGCTGCTGGCCGCAGGTTTGGCCTTCGCCAAAGACACCTGGGCGGGCGTCGAGCGCATCGTCGCCGTCGGTGATGTGCACGGCGACTACGACCAGTTCTTCGCCCTGCTCCAAGCCGCCGCTTTGGTGGATGCCAGCGCCAATTGGACCGGCGGCAACACCCATCTCGTGCAAACCGGAGACGTGCCCGACCGCGGCCCCGATTCGCGCAAGGTCATGGACCTGCTGATGAAGCTCGAGAAGCAGTCGCGCAAGGCGAAGGGCCTCGTCCACGCCTTGATCGGGAATCACGAGGCGATGAACGTCTACGGCGACCTACGCTACGTCCATGACGGCGAGTACGAGGCCTTTCGCGACAAGGGATCGGAGAAGCTGCGCGAACGGGAATACAAGCAACACATGGAGCACTTGAAGAGCAACCCTCCGCCCGCTGGGCTCCCTTCCTTCGACGACGCTTTTCTGCGGACGTGGCAAGACCATAACCGCTTGGGCCGTTTCGAGCATCGCCGCAGTTTCGCCCCTAGCGGCAAGTACGGCCGCTGGATTGCCGGGCACAACGCGGTCATCAAGGTCAACGACACGCTGTTCCTCCACGGAGGCATCGGACCGAAGTACGCCGGAGTGCCCCTCAAGGAACTGAATGGCACGATTCGCCGCGAGCTGATGGATTCCGGGGGCAAATTTCCGGCCGGAATGACCGTCGATTCGGAGGGCCCGTTGTGGTACCGCGGCCTGGCGCAACACGATGAAGCCACCGAAGCGGCCCATCTCGAGGCCGTCCTGGGCGGCCTCGGAGCCAAGCGAATCGTGATGGGGCACACCGTCACCGACGGCACTGTGATCCCCCGCTTCGGCGGCCGGGCCGTACTGATCGACGTTGGAATGGCGGAGCCTTATGGCCACCGCAGCGCCTGCCTGGTCATCGAAGGCGGCGCCCTCTCGACCATCCATCGCGGCAAACGGCTCGAGTTTCCCACCGACTCCGGCCAAGACCTGCTGCGCTACCTCAAAGAAGCCGCCGCCCTCGACCCGTCTCCGTCCGCCCTGGCGGGCAAGATCGCAGAGCTCGAGCAATCACTCACCGCCGTTGCCGGCGCGGAGTAAGATCTCCCGGGCGTCAGCTTGCTTGCCCGGTCAGGATTTTCGTCGCCGCCGGGTGTTCCCGCACTTCCGAATAATGCAGCACGCGGGCGACTTCGCGGCCGGCTTCGTCGGTGATCGGCGTCGGCCGCCGGAGGATGAACTCGGCACGGTCGAGCCGGTTGTACGCGATGTGAGCCATCTCCAGCCGGTCGATGGGCTTCGGCTCGTTGCTGCCGAAGTCAGGCGCGAGCAGCGGCCCGGTATCGACCTGAAACGACGCGCTCTCGGGACGGAAGTTCATCGTCTTGATTGGGTATTCGAGGACGTACCGCTTGCCGTGCGCGGGCTCGTGAATCTCTGTGCGCCCGACCAACGGAACGTTGTTCTCGGTCGCCTCGTTGATCGCCGCCGGCGAGTCGAGAACTTGCGAGGACGCGAAGCGAGCGATGTCGATCTCAATGGATCGGAACGAGTCGGTGACGGGTTCGCCGCGGGTCGGCTCGCCTTGGTAGGTGATGGCGCGTCCCATGCCGCGCTGCTCCGTGAGCGAGTAGATGTTGCGGTATTCGCGGCTGGGGGTCTGGAACAAGCCCGTCTCCGCGTAGACCCACTCGGTGCGGCATGCTGCGATCAACACAAACTGCTCGACGCCGCCCGAGTCCTCGTCGATTACATCGATGACAGCCTCAAGCTGAATACGCGCCTTGTTGCCGAGAGGGATGTTGTGGCGCGCGTACGGCCGAGGGTCGGGACGCGGCGGCAGGTCCCAGGGCATGTACGAGGATTGGAAGTTGCAAGCCGGTGGGTCGGCGGCGGATGGGCCGTGCGTTGCTTGGTTGTCCGAGGGCGACCGCCTGCAAGTCAACGCAGCCACCGAGACCCCCGCCAGAGTGGTCTTCACCAGTTGTGCTTGAAATCGCCGTCTGGTTACGCTCATCGGTTTGTCCCTGCCCCGCTATCAGTCGTGCTCCGCAATTCTACCGCTTTCGGTGTTAATTGACCCTCTTTGTTTCTCTTCAGTGTCAAATCCCTGTGGTACCCTTGATGAGGCCAAGGTGTGGCAGCGCAACTACGCTTGCAACCTCTTCCTGCCGCTTGCCGAAATCCCCGAGATCCCAGGGGCCGCTCAATGATAGAGACGCCCGCACCGACCGCGAAGGCGGGATACTCCGTACAAGCAAAACTGAGCCTACACGTATCTGACAGGATTAACAACGGACGCATCGACTTGTATTTCGCAAGCGAGTTGAACCCTGCCCGCAACCCGCCCTCCTCGAACCCGCTGGAGATCTTCGCGAAGCTTGACCGCGTCTCGCGGGGCGGTCGGCGGCCAGAGGACTGGGATAAGGCCGAAACCATCAGGGCGGCACTCGCGAACTGGGCTCACGAGGCCTACGAAAAGGGTCTGCTTCCTGAAGCACAGCTGCCGGTGACGCTCCACGACATCAAGATGGGGAGTTCGGTTCGATCCTTTGAGCCCGTTCTCGTGCGACTGACAGGGGTGTTACTTGTAGAGAATAATCCCGAGTGGGACGAGTGCGTCGTGCGTGGCGAGGAGTGGCGCAGCCAGCGGCTCCTGGAACGCTCGGAGATCGGAGCGCACCTCTAGCATTCGCGGCTTAGACCCGTTGCTATCATTGGTGTAGGGGTTGCAGATCGAAGCGGATTCCTCCGATGAGTAGAGAGACGGTGTCGTATAACGCAACACTCGGTAACTTCTCCGCAGCTTATCTCGCCATGTGGAGTGCCCTGCAGAGCTTCGACCCGGAGGCGGACCGGTGGGCCGAGCCAGCCGACTTCGGTTCCGCCGCCCAAAGGGTCTCTCGAGCGCGGGAGGCGGTGCAGCGAGCGCACCAGAAGGTCACTGTCCAAAGTCCGGCCGAGGCTCGGAAAGTCAACGAAGAATTGATCCGTGCACAGAAGCAGTTCGAACGCGTTGTGAAACGACTTCAGACTGGAGAGCCCTACGATGCCGAAACGCGTGCCTTGGGGAAAGAGTGGCGTGCGCTGGGCTCCCAACTTGCCGACGACAGCGTCTCTCTGGCCCGTCTCGCGGGCACGTAGGAGCTGAACCGCAAGCCGGTGCGTGGCTGCCGCGCTCAGGATTCCACTCGCCTTTACGCGATGATGTCCTTGATCGGCTTGCCGCAGTCGATCTCAAGCCGTTTCTGCCGCTTTGAAAGCGATCAATCTTCTGGGTTTATGGCTGAAATGCCCTCGCTCGCTGCGACAGCACAGAGGACCCTATCAGCAGCCACGAAGTGATCGAGAACGGCTCGCGATCTAAGATCCAATGCGACGGCAAGCTGCAACGCATCAAGCGTTCTCAGCCGCCGGGTTGTCGCGTGCCGCCGAATCAAGTCTCCCGCCGTTTCAAAGTGAGGCTCGCCGACCGCGGCCACATCGATCAGGCGCCCTCCAATGTCGCCGAAAAATCGCTTGCAGACAGCCTCGACGTCGTCTTCGCCAATCATTCCGGCCCGGACCTTGCCCACAAGGACGGATTGAACCTCGACGACCGTGAGACGTGAGATCAGGATTTGGCAGTCCGGTTGCTCGAATAGGCGTTCGACTTGGTCGGAGCCGCGTTCGGGATGGTAGAGCTTGGCGAGCGCGCTCGAGTCGAGAAAGAAGCCGGGCAACTAGGTTTCCTCGCGCTCGGCGATGAAGTCAGACGCGAGAGACCCTGGAATCTTGGAAAGCCGTCGGCGGACTTCCCCTAGGGTTGGAGTGCAAGCGAGGTCGGACGCTACCTTTTCCATGAACTCCTGGGCGCGCCAGTCGTCCTCATCGGTGGCGGAGTAGACGGTGACCCTGACCCGTTGGTGCTCTTTCAGCGGCAACGGATCGAGGGGACGCAGGACGCCCTTTTCGTATACTGCCTCAACCTGCTTCGTCATGATGCCCTTATTGTAGTTTGGAAAGGCCGGCTACCTTATGACATCCATAGTGCTCGGCGGCACGGAAGCCTGCGACGGCAAGGAAGCGCTGAGGGGTCGTTTACCCGATGATCGCCCGGATCGGCTTGCCGTAGTCGATTTCAAGCCGCTTCTGGCCGGGGACGTCGAGCTTTTTGGGATCGAGGCCCAACTGATGCAACACCGTGGCGTGGATATCGGTGACGTAGTGGCGGTCTTCGACGGCGTGGAAGCCTAGCTCGTCGGTGGCGCCGTTGACGACGCCTCCCTTGATGCCGCCGCCGGCCATCCAACAAGAAAAACCGAAGGGGTGGTGGTCGCGTCCGCCGCGATCCCCCTCAACGCCCGGCGTGCGCCCGAACTCCGTGCCCCACACGACCAGCGTTTCGTCAAGCAGGCCGCGGGACTTCAAATCCTTCAACAAACCGGCGATGGGCAGGTCGGCTTCCATCGAAAGCTTCGAATGGTTTTTCTTCAGCTCGGAGTGGGCGTCCCAACCGCCGCCGCCCTTGTCGTGATAGCCGTGGAAGCACTGCACAAAACGTACGCCGCGTTCGACCAGCCGCCGCGAGGTAAGCAGGATCTGCCCCCAGTAGTCGGTCGGCTTTTCGCCAATCCCGTAGAGCTTGCGCGTGGCCGCCGATTCGTCGTTGAACTGGAACAGCTCGGGGACGGAGGTCTGCATGCGGAACGCCATCTCGTACGACTTGATGCGCGCGCGCAGGGCGGGGTCGTCGGGGTATTGCAAGCCCTCCATGCGGTTGAGCTTTTGCAATAACTCGAATTCGCCGGCCTGCTCCTCGCGGTACACGTCCCCGGGACGCGCGAACGGCAGCGGATCGTCGGGGTCGACGTTGAGGTTGACGCCGTTGTGTTCCGGGCCCAGGTA
>JAKZVK010000351.1:0-4389 GCA_047516085.1 Bryobacterales bacterium | reverse complement strand
GCAGAGCCGGTCGGCCAGCTCGCGGGCCTCGCCGATCTTGCGGCCGAACAGTTCCGCATCCACCGTGCAGCGGTAGATGTCCTGCAGCGTGACCCAGCCCCCCGGCAAGAGCCGGTGCAACCTATCTAAAAGGCTCGTAAGTCGTTGTGGGTATTACCTAATCGGTTTGCGCGTGTCTAACAGTGCCCCCAGAGTTGCCCCAATCCGGTCGCTGCACCCATGGAAGGCCGAAGGAGCCGCTGAAGAGGCCCGTGTCTAGGGCCTTCGTGGGCATCGCCGCGGCGATCCGCATCCGCCCTAGTCTTGCTCGGATATACCGGACAGCTCGACTGGCGGCCGGTCGGGGAAGCTCGCGATCAGCGAGAGGCTTCCACCCATGGCCTCGACGGTCCTCCGCAGTGTCGAGAGCAGCAAATCACTGCGCTGTTCTAGGCGCGATACGCCGTCCTGCGTGATGCCGAGTTCGCGCGCAAGGGTGACTTGCGTGAGCTGCAGGGCCTTGCGGAGTTCGCGCAACGTCATCTCCTCGGCGATAAGCTCCGCCGCCCGATCCTCGACCTTGTGCCGTCGCTCGGGGATCGTCAGATCGGGCTGGTCGCTTGTCTATTGCATTCTTAGGTATGTCCGTTTGATCTGCAGATTCGGGTCACGGGGAAGGCCCGGCTGTTCGGTGCCCACGGAGGCGAGCGTAGCGAGCCGGAGCAGGTGCCGAACAGGGACGGTGGTCGGACCGTGCTTTCAACCGCCCGTACCGCAGCCAGTCGGCTCCGCGCTGTGGCCCTACCTAAAGCGCAGAATCCACAGGGCCATGATGTGCGAGGCCATGGGCGAACCCCGCCCTCACTCTGCGAGTCCGCAGCGCCGCCTTCACGGGCGCTGGCGCCCGGGGAATCGCTGCCGATGATTGGGAAACTGCTTCGGGCATGCGCGCGCACAGACCGCCGCCCGCTATGCCCATCTGGCGCGGGACTCGGGCAAAGAGGCCGCAGCCAGGATCGCCACCAGCATCCCCTGCGAGGACATCCTGCGGAAACGCACTGTTCTCAAGCCCAGAAACTCAACCACCGTGCCCGACGATCGCAGAGTGCATGTCGATGACGCACTCTGCCATTAGATCGCCCACCAACACAGCCTGATCAGAGTCACCCGGCGGCAGACCAATGATTTCTACATGCGATGGGTCGGGATCGAAGCTTCCCTCTGATTCAAGCGGATCGTGAACAATGCGCAGCGTGTCCAACTCCTCGGCCACCTCACGCAGGACTGTGCCCACATTCATTTCTGCAAAACGCCCGCTCGGCCTTAAGCGAAGGCGGAACAAACGTCGTACTTCGCTCAACTGGCGGTCCTTCTTCGACCCAAAGGCTTCGAGCCAATTGACGGACAGACCCTTTTCGTCCGGCCTGGAGGCGCGTAAACGGAAGTCCGAACCATCCGCGGTCCCATCCTCCTGGATCATGCTCGGTTTGACGTAACGGACGATATGGTCGTCCGCAGGCAGATCGCCCCGTTTCATTCGTAGAGTAACGAATGCAGTTCGAAGGCACTAATCTGCCGTTCTAGCCCTTCCAAGGAATCGCGTCCGGTAACCCTCGAAATAGATTGTTCCTTCTGCCGTCTCTTGAAGATTACATACTGCACCATTCTGCCGCCAAGAAACTGCAATCCTAGTCTCGCCCCCTGTTCATCCTTCCAGATCGCTCTCAGGTTTCCGTTATCCATCAACACAAGGTTGCATTTCCGAATGTTTGATGCTGCCCGAACGAACTGTTTGAAGTCGATTTCGGAGGCGAGATTCAGCACATAAACGTCATGTGCGGCCTCGTCTTGCAGAAGCTTCATGCGCGACGTATAGGAATCCATTCTCGGATTGCTTGCTCCGCGCAGCGCAATCGCCTCAGCATGGAACCCCTCCAAGATTCGTGAACTATCGTCTATCCTTTCATGGTCCTCAATGTGAAAATTCAATCCGATACGCCTATTCAGACTCCATATTATCTTTGGCGGGTGGCAGCTTTCGTCGATTCGAAGGCATCCAAGTCCTCGAACGCTAAAGCCGTTCAAGTCCATAGCCGCCAGCAGGCCGTCCAGCTTACCGGCGTGTCCGGCTTCCGCGTGTCCAAACAGCATTATCTGTCTCCATCGTCGCCCGCAAACAGCGGGACAAAAACGACAAGTCCATTTCCTCCAGCGACCCCTTCGGCGCCTGCCTCGTATCCTTTGCCGCCGCCGCCACCACCACCACCACTACCAATACTGATCTCGAAACGATCACCGACGGATAGGTCGGAAAGCTCGACAATCCGAGTCTCACCCGGAAAGCCCTTACCGCCATCACCCCCGTTCGAGACAAGGCGACCGTCGACCTGAGGCACGGTCGCCCCACGACCGCCTTGGCCGCCGTCGCCGTAGGGGCATCCCTGTCCGTTCTTACCTGCGACGCCCTCGCCCTCGTGAAGCCCACCGCCTCCGCCGCCACCGCCGCCCTCGCCGCCCGCCGCCGGAAAGGTCGTCTGTCCGCGCTTTACGCTGGTTGCCTTGCCGCCGCCGCCACCGCCGCCACCGCCCGCACCGTAAAGATTCAGGCCTTCGAGACAGAATGCACCACCGCCACCGCCACCGCCGCCGGCCGCGCCGCCGATAATCACCAGACCATGCGGCGAGGTCCACGGCCAAACGAAGACTCCGGAGCTGACAACTCGACCAAGCGCTATTCCCGGCATCCTATCTCTCCTCCAGGGTCGACGGCCGATCTCGACCGATCAGCTTCTACCCAAGTTCCGAGCGGGTTGCTATTCTAGCCTAGGTAGCCCATGCTGCTAAAGCAGCTGCCGTCAGCTCCGCGTAACAGGCCTGTGGCTTGTATCGTTAACCGAACATGGTCGTTTCTGCTGGCTGCGCCAAGACGGACGGTCATGTCTCCGGCGCCGAGCCAAGCCCGCCTTGCCAATTGCGTCCCGGCACGGGGACTTCTGGGCAACCGAAGCGCAGGCATCCGCCAATGGGCAAAACGGCGAACCGCGATTTCAGGAGCCGTGTTGCGGCCGTGGATGACAGCCATCAAATCGCTTCGCCGCTTGCCCGTCTACGATGTCGGTCATACTCCGTTTCTCAGCAGGCCGGTCATGAGGGTGGTTGAGCGCACCTCGCAGACTCTGGAGCCTGCGGCCGTCGCAATCCGCGGCACGCGCCCGGTCGATGATCTCTGCGAAACTGACGCGCTCCACATGACTCCGGCATCTAAGCTACAAACTGAACAGAACATCCGGAACACGGATCACCGCATCGTCGTTCCGCGACTGGGCGGCCAAAGAGACGGATCATCCCCGAGAGGTCGTGGAGCCTGCGCTGGCGCATGTGGTGCACAACAAGGTTGAGGCGGCGTACCGGCGCACGGATCTGTTCGAGCGTCGGCGTCGGCTCATGCAAGACTGGGCGGCCGATCTGGCGGGCCGGAGAGCAGGCACCGAGACCTGACGCCTCCGCGACGGGCTCAGAGACCGCTTGCGGGCATTCTAGAGGCATTTCAGGGAAGTTACGGGCCGTAGGATCGCCCAGGATCGACGATCGCCGGTACGGGTAGGGCCGAACGCGGCGGCGCGGCAGAGTGCAACGCGGCCGCCGAGGCGTGACGGGTCGCCGTCGCCCTCACTGTCCGTGAGGCTGGCGGCCATGAGGCCGAGGAGCTTGCCCGCGACGGCCAGGCGGGCACCGTTCCGGGCGGCGCGCAGAGAGGCGTGACGGAAGCCGTCCGCAGGCTGGCTCAGGCACGCTAAAGGTGCCAGAGCCAGCCTACCCTTTGGGGCCACGCTCCGCGGGTCCCCGGCAGGGGCTGGCGGGGGGCTGTGCCCCCTCTGACCCCCCCAACGGCAACGGCACATGAGGGGCGCTGGCCGCGACGTGTGGGTGAAGATCCGCGCCTGCGAGGCGGAGCGTGCCGAGTGGCACGCCAAGGCGCGCTCCGCAGGGTTAACGCTGTCGGATCTGGTGCGCCGGTCGGTTAGCCGGGTGCGCACCTGGACCGTGGCGCACGCGGCATGACCGAACGGTTACCCGCGTCCCGCCCCTCTAAAGAGACTCTAAGTGGTTGTTATCGCTGGAGAAGTGGTCCACAGGTATCTGACGATGCCCCCATAATTGCCCCAAACGTGTGCTTGCAGGTACCACCCGCCGCCGGGCCCCTGATTCAGATTACAACGCGACACTGTCATCCTGTGCATTCTGAACGTGTTGCCCACAGACGGCGATGACATCGCCAAGGCACTCTGCAGCGCTGCTTCGCAGCCGGAGTTCCTTCCGGTAAGCACCGACCTTTTCGCCGTCGAATTCCGCTCCCACCACTAGCGTGTTGGGGCGGTCGAGCAGATTGAGCGAGGCCAAGACCAGCGC
>JAKZVK010000350.1:0-4141 GCA_047516085.1 Bryobacterales bacterium | reverse complement strand
GACTGCCGCGTTGACGGAGATCCTTGCTCAGAACAAGAGCACGGTGGAAACGATTCGTACGCTTGAGAGATTCAACAACAGCTACGCGAAATTACCCCAGGCCCACTCCGATCTGGCGGCGTCCCTTGACAAGCGTGAGACCGGAATGCCGGGAATCATGAGCTTCTACAACGACACCGTCGCGCTCAACGACCTGTTCACCACTGTGAAGGAAGAGCAATAACCTGAAAAAAACACGCACCAACCGCGAGGAGAATCTGCCATGGGTGAGAACAAGCTTGACCTGCTCGATGAGATGAACGCCACCTATAGTGGTCTGACGAGCACCAGGCTGAAGCTTAGAATGGACGGAAAAGACGAGGAGGCGGGGAAAGTCCAAGAGAAGCGCACGGAGTTGCGTGCTGAAATCGACCGAGTCCGCGGCCTCGCCGCCGAGGAGTGGGCTTCGAAGGCCGACGCGCTGGCGGCCGAGGTAAAGGCCCACAACGAGACGGTCCAAGGGTATGTCGACGACATTCAGAAGAACATCGAGACCGCCAAAAATGTCGTCAAACTCGTGGGTGCTGCCGGCGACGTGATCAGCCGCGTCCGATCGATGTTGCCGACACCGGTCTAGCCGCGAGGCAACCGAGCCGTGACCGTCAGGGAGCGGTCCGGCACCAACCCTGACGCACACCGGAAGCCGGTAGAACCCACAACTCCACCCGACAGAAAGCGCCTCGCCAACTCGTCTTTGCAGGGGCGCACCCGCGTCCACCCGCAGGCCCGGCCTCTCGCCGCACAGAGCGGATTTACCCGTCACTTGCGTTCCGGGCGCGGTTTCTTGGGTTCGCCCAGATTCGCGCCCACCAAACCTGCGATGGCTTGAAGCCTGAGTACGATTGCCGGCTCGAGCCCTGCACGGCGGACCCACGGCCTCGATTCGCTCCAGACAGCCGCGAGTTTTCCCCGGTTGATGAGGCAAGTCCCACCATGTCTCCGAGTTACACTGGGAACACGCGCGAACCCAACCTATGAAAATCACCGACGTTGAAGCGATCCACCTGCGCCTGCCCGATGTCGCGGAGCTGGCCGACGGTACCCAGGACGTGCTGATCGTGCTGGTGCACACCGACGAGGGGGTGACCGGTATCGGCGAGGTCACTAGCCAGTCCTACGTCGCCAAGGCGGTCATCGAAGCGCCGCGGTCGGCCCAGCGGCGGCATGGCCTGCGGCACATTTTGGTCGGGCAAGACCCACTCGACGAGGGGCTCTGGGAGCGGATGTATCACCACACCAACCGCTACGGACGCCGCGGCGTGGCGATCCACGCCATCAGTGGGGTGGACATCGCGCTGTGGGACATCCGCGGCAAGGTGGAGGGCAAGCCGCTCTACGAGTTGCTCGGCGGCGGGTATCGCGACAGCGTCCGTGCGTACGCCAGCTATCTGTTCGGCGACACGCCGGAAGGGACCGCCAAGCTGGCGCGGGACGCCATCGACCTGGGGTTGACGGCGGTGAAATTTGGCTGGGAGCCCTTCGGCAAAGACCCCGCATTGGATGTCGCTCACATCGAGGCCGCCCGCGACGTTCTCGGTGACGACCACGACTTGATGGCCGACGCCGGTCACGCCTGGGATTGGAAAACGGCCTTGGAGCGGGCTAAGCTGTTCGAGCCCTTCCACCTTGGCTGGCTCGAGGAACCCCTCAAGCAGGACGATCGCCAGGGCTATCAAGAGCTATGCCGTTGGTCGCCGGTGCCGATCGCCGCCGGCGAAGGCGATGTGACGCACTGGGACTTCGAAGACCTGATCGAGCGGGGCCTGCACGTCGTCCAACCCGATGTTGCCTTTTGCGGCGGCTTGACCGTGTGTAGGAAGGTTTCCGCGATGGCCGAGGAAGCTGGGCGACGTTGCGTGTCGCATTGCTTCAGCACGGGCATCAACCTCACCGCGTCGCTGCACTGGATGGCGTCGACCCCGAACGGCGACCTGGTGGAGTATTGCTTGCGGGAGTCGCCGCTGATGCGCAAGCTGGTGAAGAACCTGCCGCCGCTCGAAAAAGGACGCGTGCCGGTTCCGCAGGGCCCGGGCCTGGGCATCGAATTGGACGAGGAGATCGTCGAGAAGTACCGGGTCTCGTATTAACGAGGGCTGGGGCGTCAAACCGATCCGCGGCAATGTTGAAACCGAGCCCGTTGCTCGGGAGCTTACCTCACCCCCGAGACCGCGAGCCTCCTCGTTTCATCTCGTTATCAGTGCGGTTCCGGCTAGTCGGCGGCTACTGTCGCGGAGAACTCGCGTACCATCGCCACTACAGCCTTGACGTTCTCGACCGGCGTCTCGGGCAGGATACCGTGACCCAGGTTGAAGATGAAGCCCGGACGATCGCCCGCGCGGCGCAGAACGTCCTCGACCCTTGCACGCAGTTTCGGCAACGGCGCAAATAACGCGACGGGGTCAAGGTTGCCTTGCACCGCTGCTTCGTAGCGGATACGCCGCCAGGCGTCATCGAGGCGAATGCGCCAGTCGAGGCCCAACACTTCACCCCCTGCTTCGTGCAGCAGCTCGACGTAGCTGCTGCCGCCCGTGGAGAAGTAGATCACCGGCACACCGGTCGACTGGATCGCGCGCACTAGGATCCGGGTATAGGGCAGCACGCACTTTTCATAGTCACCCGGCGACAGCGCACCGACCCAGCTATCAAAAATCTGGATCACCTCCGCCCCGTGGCTCACTTGGCTCGCGGCGTATGGCACCACCACCTCGACGATCTTTTCCATCAGCCGCTGCCAGGTCTTTGGATCGGAGTACATCAACCTTTTCGCCTGAAGATAGTGGCGCGAGCCGCCGCCCTCGATCATGTAGCTAGCGAGCGTGAACGGGGCCCCGACGAACCCGATCACGGGCACGCGCCCGCCGAGCAGGCCCTTGGCTTCGTGGATGGCTTCGCCGACGTAGTTGAGCTGGTCGACGTCGCGCGTGTTCAGCGCGTCGACGTCCCCGGCGGTTCGGATGGGGTTGTGGATCACCGGGCCGTCGCCAACGACGAACTCGAGTTTGAGGCCCATCGGCTCCAGCGGAAGGAGTAAGTCGGCAAAGATGATGGCGGCGTCGACGTCGAGGGCCTCGATGGGCTGCAGCGTTACCTCAGCCGCTAGTTTCGGGGTCTTGCAGATCTCGAGAATGGAATGGTCCGCGCGGAGCCGGCGATACTCCGGCATGTAGCGTCCCGCCTGCCGCATGAACCACACGGGCGTGCGGTCAACGGGATGCCGCCAGCAGGCATCAAGAAGGCGAGCAACCATCCATAGACTATAACAAGCGTTTCGGACGAGCCCTGAATTCCGGCCTGGGCCGTCTGACGACACAGAGTCCGGCGCGAGTTAACTGCTTTTCCGCCACAGCGCCCAAAGCCGATCCATCAGTCCACGAGGCGGTTCCAGCGGTGGTTCGATCGTGACGAGGCGAATCGGCGGAGGCGGGGGCCTCGCCGGTTTCTCGTCCACGCGGTAGACCCGGTATTTGAGGAGAACGTAGGTCCGTTCAAGCCGCTTCCCTTTCTTCTCGACAACGATCGTGAACCCGGGCCCCGTGCCGCGCTGCGCCTCGACCTTCTCATGAATGCGCACGGGCAAGTACCCTGTCAGGCCTCTCTCTAGCTTGATCGTTTCATAGGACTGGCGGCGGCGGCTCCACATGAACACGCGAATCTGGTCGAATTCATGCGGCTGCTTGCTCCGTGTGATCTGGGTCCATAACCAGGTTTTCTTGGGCTCCTCCAGGCGTGGATCTTCGACCTCGTCAAGCGCGAAGTAGGACGTGATGCGCCGCCGCTCGGCGTATTGCTTGACCTCGTCGGGAATTGCCGAATACATACCGGTCGTGAGCACCCAGCCGGCCTGACCGTTCGTGGTTCGGACCAGATACCAATCATCGAGCCCGGTCGGCGCCGGGGGCGGCTTCCCTTCTTGCCGGGCATGCGGCAGGCGGTCAACCAAGCGGTGCCGTAGCAGTTCGGCGTCTTCATCCTCGCGGAGCTGATAGATCGTCGGGGACCAGCGATAGGGCTCAAGATGCACGTTGAGCGTATACAGCGCCCGCAACGTGCCCTGGGGAGGCTCGGCGCGCGTCTGGTCGCGAAGCTGCGCCATCATCTGCCG
>JAKZVK010000349.1:0-2941 GCA_047516085.1 Bryobacterales bacterium | reverse complement strand
ACGTCGCGTGGCGAATCGCGCGCTGCTCGATCGCTGGATCCTCTCCGAGTTGGCGATTCTTACCGAGCGTGTGCCGCAGTTTATGGACGACTTCCGCGCCTACGAAGCGGCGAGTGAGTTGTCGGCGTTCGTCGACGGCCTGTCGAACTGGTATCTCCGGCGCAGCCGGCAGCGCTACTGGAAGAGCGGATTCGACGCCGACAAACAGGACGCCTACGCCACGCTCTACGAGTGCTTGACGACGGTGATCACGCTCGCCGCTCCCTTCGTTCCCTTCATGACGGAGGAGATTTATCAGAACATCGTGCGGGGGGCGCAGGGGGATGCCGCGCCGGAAAGTGTCCACCTGTGCGACTGCCCCGCGGCGCGGACGGAGATCATTGACCGGGCGCTGTCGGAGGAGATGGCGGTGATCCGCAACGTCGTTTCGCTAGGCTTGCGCGTGCGCACCGACCACCGGCTCAAGGTACGCCAGCCGCTCTCGCGCGCCGAGGTGGTTCTGCCCGACGAGGAGTTGCGTGCGCGGCTCGAGAGCTACAAACACCTGATCGCAGAGGAGTTGAACGTTCACGAAGTGGCGTTCGTGCACGCGGGCGAAGAGCACGTTCGCTACTCGCTGCGGCCGAACTTTCGCCGTCTGGGCCCGCGTCTTGGAAAGAAGATGCCGCTGGCGAAGAAAGCCTTCGCGGAGGCCGATGCAGCGGCGCTCCGTAGCGACTTGCTTTCCAAGGGCTCGGCCGAGATCGAAGTGGACGGCGACAAGCTGACGCTCGACCCCGATGACGTCGAAATCCTGGTCGATGCCGCCGAGCACTTCGCCGCGGCGGGTGGCCGCACAGCGGTCGTCGTGCTCAACACTGATCTTGACGACAAGCTGAGGGAAGAAGGCTTCTACCGCGAGCTGCTCCACCGCGTCCAGAACCTGCGCCGGGAGCTCGACGTCGAATACACTCAACGCATTCGTCTCGCCGTGCAAGGCTCCGAGCGCTTAGAGCGCATCATGAGCGAGAACCGGGAGCACTTCATGGGCGAAGTCCTTTGCACCGAGTTGCGCCACGATGAGCCCTCGTGGAACGGTGCCGTGCGGCGGACGATCAGCGTCGAAGACGAGGAAGTAACGGTGCTGCTCTCCCAAGCCTGAATACGGCCTCCGAGCCCAGGCTCCGGGCTGCATCACCAGGCGGCTCTGGATACGCGAGATTCCCCTGAAGGGAAGGTAAAAAGGGTGATCTACGGTCCGGCGCTTTGGGTGTCGCAATCTGTGATGTCCGATGGCGTCCGGGCCGATTCTGGGAATATCTTCCTGTTGACGAATCGGTGTCATATGTGACACCATATCTTATGAGGAGCAGGGACACACGGCCCATCTCATGGATCAAGGCCGCGCGCAAAGACTTCGACGGCTTTCCGGAAAAGGCGCAGGATGAGATCATGCGGGCGCTGACGGTCGCGGCCGAAGGCCGCAAAGCCGACATCGCCAAGCCGATGAAGGGTTTCGGCTCCGGCGTTTTCGAGGTGGCGCTCAAGTACCGCGCCGATGCGTATCGGACGGTTTACGCTCTGCAACTCGGAGACCGGCTTTGGGTTTTGCACGCCTTTCAGAAGAAGGCGAAGCAGGGCATCAAGACGCCGAAGAAGGAGCTTGATCTGATCCGCGAGCGGCTCAAACGACTGAAGAAGGAGTTACAGCAATGACCAAATCTGACGACGATTTTGAGCTGGTGCACGGCAGCGGCAATGTCTTCCGCGACTTCGGCCGCGCTGACGCCGACGTGCAGCAGACCAAGGCGCTTCTGGCCGCCAACATTATCGGCATTCTTGACGACGAAGGACTTTCAACCCGCAAGGCCGAGGCCCGCACCGGTGTCAGCCATGCGGACTTTACCCGCATCCGGAATGTGCAGCTTGACCGCTTCACCATCGATCGCCTGATGACTGTGCTCAACAAGCTCGGCCACCAAGTCGATGTGCAAATCGACGTTCACCCGCGCCCGATATCTGAAGAAATTCCGGCGCATCCGTGAGTCGCATGCGGCGCGTGCCCGTCCGAAATTGACGTGTCGAGCCGACAACCTTGGCTCAACAGGTGTCTGATGAACTCGCGTCGTTTCAACGACGGTCTACGCTAGCCGCAACTCTCAAGGGAAGCAATTCGATCAGGTCCGCTTCGGCGTCGGCGGCTTCAAGGTCCGGAACCGGCAGCGGGCGGCCGGAATCCAAGTAGTCTTCCGCCATCTCTTCCAACGCGCTGGCGATCATCACCCGAGCGTCGGCAAGATCGAAGCCTTGGCTGAGGACCCCAGGGAAGTCGAGCACGTCTGCCACAACCATGTCGCCCGGCTTCTTGGGCATGTAGAAGGCAGCGTGATACTGCAGCATATCCTTAGTGTAGCGGCATAGCGTCCGGTCTCAAGCTCCGTCGTTTGGACTAGCCTCGCGGCGGGCAAGCTTGAGGGTCAACAGGCCGAGAAAGGCTACGGCGAGCAGCAACGCACCCCACAGCAGCGCTTGGTGCATGCCGGACTCGGTGGCGAAGCGGGCGCTCGCGCTGTAGTCGGGATTGTCGGTCAGCTCATCCACGGCGGCGTCTCCGCTTCGGACCGCTAGAACGATGCTGCGGATCTGGGCCAGTTCATACCGAGGCGCGCCATCATCAGGATTGCCCAGCAACAACGAGTAGCTGCCTTCCGGAGCCGCGAAGTAGAGGTTTGGGACCGGGAACTCCGCCGTCACCCGCTCGAATGCCAAAGGTGCGTCGTTGCCATCTTCGACCACGAGCTTCAACGAATCGGCGCGCGCAGCCGGAAAGCCAATCTTCACCGGACGCGGATCACCGATGCGCCGGGCAATGCGGCCCCGCGCCAGCGTTCTCTCCTGGTCTTCGAGTACCGCGACCAAGTCGTAAGCCCGGTCGAAGAAAGGGACGTCCGTCTCGAGCACG
>JAKZVK010000348.1:0-6525 GCA_047516085.1 Bryobacterales bacterium | reverse complement strand
GCCACCCGCTGATCGCCGACGGGGCGCTGCACGAGGCGCTGCACACCAAGCAGGAGCTGCTCGCGGAAGCCGGGATCGACGGCTACTGCAGCACGCAGATGTGCTTCGACGCTGGACGAATCGAGAGCTGGCTGCGAGCCGAGCGGGCCTCGGGGCTGACGCTGCCCGTGCACTTGGGGATCTCGGGCGTGGTTGACCGCACGAAGCTGCTCACCATGGGGGCGCGCTTGGGCGTCGGGCCGTCGCTGCGCTACCTGCGCAAGAACCGGGCCGCCATCACCAGGCTGATGACGTCGCGCAACTACGACCCCGACCACTTGCTTACCGCGCTGAGCCCGCATCTGGCAGAGCTCGACGTGACCTGCCTGCACGTGTTCACGTTCAATCAGGTAGCAGCCACCGCTGCCTGGCAAGCCTCCCACCACCGCTAACTCGGCTGGCACGCCGAACTTCCCTTCCCCCAACTTCCTCGGTCCCCGTCGCCCTCATCCCCGCCGCCCTCAGATATTTCAGTAGTTGTGCCTGCATAGCGAGTACGACTACTGAAATATCGGTCAGGGCCTCGTGCAGGCGGTAGCGACCGCGGCGCACAGGTCCGCTGGACGGTCGACGTAGTCCTCCCAAGTGAAGTTGAGCACGGTCCAGCCAGCGAGAGTGGTGCGGTTGCGCCGGCGGCGGTCCTCCACGAAGGACTCGTAGTTGTGGTGCCACCGGCGGCTGTCGAGTTCGATGGCAAGCCGGCAGTCCGGGAAGGCGAGATCGACCTGTGCGATGAGGGTTCCGTTGGCGCTACAGATCCGGTACTCGAGCCGGGGGCGGTCGAGCCCGGAGGCGACTAGCAGATCTTCCACCATGCGGCTCCATTCGCTCAGGGGCACGGGATCGTGGCCGAAGCGGCCGTCGAGGGCAGACCGAAGAGCGGCACAACCATTGCGCCCCTGTCGGGAATGGGACACCAGAACGCCGAACAGGTCCGCTGGACGAAGCCGGCGATCGCGCAGGACAGCATCGATAGCGCGGTCCAGCCGCTTGCGGCTCACGACCGCAGCAAGGTCGAGCACAGTTCTAGGCAATCCCGTAGAGGGGATGGCATTCTTAACCACGGGTCTGGCCAGGTTCATCTGGGTCGACTCGTGCAGCGTCACCCCCTTCATCGCCCTCTTTCTTCCGCGCGGCACGGACAACTCGATGCGACCGAGTGTGAATCCGTCAATGCCGTGAAGCGCTGCCGCCGATCGGTGGCTCGCCAGCCCGTCGTGGACCATGCACGCCGCGAGCAGCTTCGATAGCGGAGTTAGAGGAGCAGCCGCGTGCCGGTAGACGCCCCGGGCCTCACGCACCCAGCGCCCCGTCCCCAAGCTCCGCTCGATCTGGCCCCTGGTCATGCCTGCCGTAAGCGCCTGCGCGCGAGTGATGAGCCCGTGCTGCCGCCTCATGCGCATGAGCACCTGTTCCTCGCCTGTGACCACGACCACCTCCGATGCCCTCTCCACTGCTGTACGAGCGCGCCCGGCCTCGCCTATAGTATTATATTACAAGTAGTATCAGGTGATATCAATTTTGTGTCGAGTGGGCGCGCCGCGAAGACAGAGAGCCGATTGTCGGGTCTCACAAGACAGCACACGCCTTGCGATCCGCTAGACGAGTGTCAACAGGGGTGCGGCCGGGCTATGTCGTGAACTTGCAGCTCAGGCTGGCTGTGGATCGGCCAATTCGATGAGACGGACGGCCCCGGCTGGCTGCTTCCTTGCCCAGTCCAGCACTTCCTGCTCCTGGGAGAAGACGATGACTTGGTGCTCCTCTGAGGCCGCGAGCAGATAGTCGAGGATCTCCTTCTTGCGGATGGTGTCTGCGTGGACAGTGGGATCGTCGAGCAGCATCGGACACGTCTCGTGATCCGCGGACAGCACCTGAGCTAGGACCAACCGCAGCACCAGGTAGATCTGCTCAGTGGTGCCGCGCGACACCAGTCGAGCGTCGCGCCGATCGTGGGCTGCGGTCACCAGAGTCACACTCAGGTCGCTGGGATCGACCTGAACTTCCTGATAACGGCCGTTGGTCACCCTCGTAACCCACGGGCTCATCTCCGCGGAGAGCTTCGGCGCGAGGAGTCGGTGAGCGTTCTCGGCAGCACTCTCGAGGAAGGCACGGGTGATATTGAGCGTGTCAGCCAAGCGCTCCACACGCTGTAGTTCCGCCTTCGCCTCGCTCACGCGAGCCTCCGCCGCAGCCACATCGACGCTGTCTTGGTCAACTTGTAGCAGCCTTCCCCCCGCCGTGTTTGCATCCTTCCCAGCGGCCTGGAGCAGTCCATCGATGCGTTTGATCTCGACTTCAAGTTCGTCTACTCCTAGGGCCGTAGCGACCGGTTCAGCGCCAAGTTCGTCAAGACGCCTGCGGGTGTTGTCGGCGTCGTTCTGTGCAGCGATGACATCCTCGTGCCAGTCCTTCAGCGACCGACCGTCGAGTGCCTCTTGGTAGCGCCCCCAGTCCTCTACATCCTCATCGCGCTGCCTCCCGGCTGCGGCGTGGTTGTTGAGGATCGCCTGAACGTCACGGAGGACGTCTTCGTCGGACCCGCTGGCGCCGTGCACCAAGGCCAGACGGCGTAGCCTTGCCCAAGCCTTCTCCTGAGACTGCCTGCGTTGTACCTCTCTGGCATCGAACTCTCTTCGCTGTCGTAACTCTTCAGCAAGCCGGCATCGTGCATCCTGAGCCTGTATGCGACGAGACGCCTCGGCAACCGCGCCGACGGGATCGTGGGGAAGCTCCCACTCATCCAGCTGGCTGAGCGCCGCGGTCCGAGCCTCATGTGGAACTGGTAGCTGCGCCCTTGATTGGGAGGTTCGCGTTCTCCGAGCCAGCTCCCAGCTCGCCGCGAGGACCGCAACTGCCAACACAACGCCATAGCTCAAGCCGATCAGTGCGCCGACAACGATCGCGCCAGCCAGGCCGGCAACGCCGACGGTGATCGATGCGACGGGGGCTGCGGGCTTCGCGACTCTGGGGGAATCCGCGTTTCGCAGCGGTACGACACACCGTTCCACCGCTTTCATCTCTGGGCATGGCATGGCAACAGGCGAGGAATGTTCAATCAATCGAGCTTCGAGCGCGTCGGCGAGATGTAGGTGCGTGGTCTCCGGCTGGGGAAGGCTCTCCACACTTCCCAACGCTTGGGCCAACTCAGTCACGTCGGGGAGTTCACCCTGTGACGGGTCGCCAGCGCTGAACTGCTTGACCCACTCGTCGAGCTTCTTGATCGCCTCGCCCAGCCGATCCGCCTCTTGCTTCGTGGCCCGATAGTCCCGCTGCGCCTCGGCTAGAGCCCGCTCGCTCGTAAGCCTCTTCGCCTTCCGGCGATGCGCTTCTAGAGCCGATGCCAGGTCTAGGTATTCGCGGTGGGCATGCCTGACAGCGCCCAAGTTCGCTTCGCACGCAGCCACGGCATTCTTTGCCGTGCGGAGAGGCTTGGTTGAGTTTCGGCGGTCGAGGCCGACATGCTCTTTCTTGTAAGCCTCGATCTGCTCGATGGCACCTGCGGCGGTGCCGCCAACGCCACCAGCCGCGGCTCGGGCCAAGTGCTGCTGCAGGGCATCAGGTTCGTCAAGGTCAGAGACAATGCTCGCCTGGCGGACGGATGCGGTCATGGGAAACGCCTCACGATCTAGTCCCAGCAACATCGAGCCATCCGGGCTGCCGTCATTGATTGAAAGGCTCGTGAATTCGCGGCCACCCAGATCCGGACTCCGGACGTCAGTCCTTCGGTTGTCGAAGTCGCGATCGATCTCGATGTGGCGCCCGTCGTCAAGCATCACACCCGCCTGGACGAACCAGGGATCGCCTTCGCCGGCATCCCACGGACGATGGCGGCCCTCGAACTCCTGCTCGGCCTTGGTGCGTCCAGAGCCGCGCCTCAGGCCGCAAAGCGCTGTGGCGATTGCCGCGTGCCAGGTCGACTTGCCGGACTCGTTTGCGCCATGAACGATGTTCAAACCCACCTCGAACTCTAGGACTTGGTTGCGCATGGGCCCGAACGCTCGTGCATGGATGTTCGTGAACCACATTGCCTACGCCACCTCCAAGTCCTTGCGGCCAGCTAGAGCTCTCAGGCCGGTGAGGATCACGCGCTGCTTCTCTTCCTCGTGGAGTTCGTCGTCAGCCTTTACGGCCCTAACGAACTCCCCTCGCACTGTGGACTCCGCCTCGATTGCATTGAGGTCGTAGCCAGGCCGAATGTCGCCGACACGAACGCTCAGGTGGCTGAGCGATCCCGACTGCTGGTGCAATAGGTCGAGATCGAGATCGACAGTCGGCTCCAAATCGCCAAGGATCGTCACTTGAGCTATCCCCGTGCGAGGCGCAACCAGGTCGCGGAACTTGTTCTCGATCTGTCCGATATCACCGCAACCAGAGATGTCGAGCTCTAGATCTCCATGAACGTCGAGGCTCGAGACCCTGTGCCACTCGCGCTTCGGCGAACCTCCAGCGCCGTCGAAGACGATCTCGACGGCGCCGCCGTCCCCCGGCTCACCGAACGAGAGGGCGGCGGGCGCACCTCCGTATGTGTGGCGCTCGCCCTCGACCCGCTTGTGGTAGTGCCCGACGACGCAATGCGACAGTCCGGCGACCGCGATCTGGTCGGCTGAGAACGGCGCGTGCTGTTGCTTTTGCGGGTCCTCCTTCGCTGCCCACGACCAGCGCGATATCTCGGATCCATGGAAGAGTCCGACATGCAATGCATCGCCCTGCGTACTGAATCCAGCCAGCGGATTGCCAGTACCCGACGGCTTGCAATGGGCGAAACCCCACACGCGCACACCGTCGGGTCCGTCCCAAGGAGTCAACCCCTCGGAATCGAAGACGTGAACGTTCGACGACCACGACGCTGTCGCGTAGATGCTCGAAGGGCCGTACCAGTCGTGGTTGCCCGGGGAGATCAATACCGGCACTGGAGCGATCTCACCGAAGACCCGTTCCAGCAGCTTGACGGTGTCGGGCGTGAAGCGCTTGTGCTCGTAGAGGTCACCAGCGCACATCAGGGCATCCACGCCGAGTTCGTCAGCTAGGCGGACGATCCGCTCCAGCGTGTGGCGCAGATCGGTGCGCCGCAGCTTCGCGAGTTCGGGGCCACCTTGGGCGAACGGGGCATCGAGATGAAGATCGGAGAACGCCAAGATTCTCATTGGCTGAAGACTATAGAGAGGGGGTGTGACACGGAGGGGGAGGCTCCCAGATCGTGCTTGACCATTGGGCGTGGACCCTATGGCAGAATAGAGTCGTGACTGCTGCTGATGGTTCCCTGCACGGCTGGCCGGCGGTCGAGCCGACTGCGCTCGCTGATCCCGCCGCGGAGCGAGCCCGGCTTCTGGAAGACCTAGCGACCGCCTACCGGCTGTTCGGCACGCTGCGCTGGGGCGAGCTGGGCGACGGCCACATCACCTGCCGCGACCCCGAGAAGCCCGACCACATTTGGCTGCTTCGCCACCGTGTCACCTTCGAGCGGGCCCGACCCTGCGACATGGTGCTGGTCAGTCCCGACGGCAGCGCCGTGGACCAGGACGGGCGCCCGGCCCGGATCAACAACACCGCCTACCACATCCATCACCCCATCCACGAGGCCCGGCCTGATGTGACGGCCGCCGCGCACGTCCACACCCACTGGGGCACGCCGTTCGCGGCCGAGCGGCGCATGATCGAGCCGATCACGCAGGAATCGACAATGTTCTTCGAGGATCACGCCCTCTTCGACGACGAAGAGGTACAGATCCTCTCCTGCGACGGCGGCAAGCGCATAGCAGTCGCGCTCGGTGAATGCCGGGCCATCATCCTTGCCAACCACGGTCTCCTGACAGTCGGCTCCAGCCCCGCTGACGCGGTCGGCTGGTTCGTGCTGATGGAGCGCGTGGCCGAGGTGCACATGAAGGCCCGCCACGCGCTGCCGATCTCGACCGAGGCCGCCCGGGCCGCCCGCCGCGACATCGGCGTGGACGGCTACGGCTGGGACCTGTTCAACTGGGCCGTCCGCCGCCACCTGCACACCCCGTAGCGCTCGGAACAGCCACCGGACCGCGCCGCCCAGCAGGGTCGGCACCGGCCTAGGCCGGGAAGGCCCCCAGCATCCGGGCCGCGGCCAGGGTGTTCTGCAGCAGGCAGGCGATGGTCATGGGCCCGGTACCGCCCGGCATCGGCGTCACCGCGCCGGCCACGGCCTGAACCGTGTCGAAGTCCACGTCGCCGACAATACCGTCGGCCGTGCGCGAGATCCCCACGTCGATCACCGCCGCGCCCGGCCGCACGAAGTCCGCTGTGACCAGACGGGCCATGCCGGCCGCGGCCACGATGATGTCGGCGCCCCGGCATACGTCCCCCAGCTCAGGTGTGCGGCTGTGGGCCAGGGTGGGCGTGGCGTCCACCCCCTTGCGGCCCAGCAGCAGCACCTGCGGCAGGCCCACCAGAGTCGAGCGGCCGATCACCACCGCCCGCTTGCCCGAGGTGGGCACCCCGTAGCGCTCCAGCAGGCGCATG
>JAKZVK010000347.1:0-8569 GCA_047516085.1 Bryobacterales bacterium | reverse complement strand
CGGTCCGCCTGGTTCGTCTCATTGGTCTCGCTCGAAAGCTGATAGGTTCTCGACGTCACAATGAGTTGGATTAACGCTTTGATGTCGTATCCACCCTTGGCAAAATCCTCAGTCAACGCTCGCAAGAGTTCAGGATGAGTGGGGGGGTTCGTACTGCGGAAATCGTCGACCGGCTCCACAATACCGCGTCCCAAAAGAAGGCTCCAAATGCGATTGACCGCGGCCTCGGCGAAGTAGGGCTGCGACGTCATCCACTGCGCCAAGTCGGCGCGGACACTGCGCTGCTCGCCATGTTCCAGGACCGTGCCGTCGAAGAGCGTTGGCGGCATCTCCCGGCCGGTCCGCGGATGCAGAATGCGCAACTCCCTGGCGCCAACCACATCCGGCGCAATCTCTTTCCCCATCGGGTTGTCGTAAACGACCGAGTCGCGGCCCGACGTACCGGTGCGTGCGACATGACCGAAGAACGCCGTGAGCCCCCAAAACTGGTCTTGCGTCCAGTTCTCATAGGGGTGATCGTGGCAACGTGCACAGTCGAAGCGGCGTCCGAAGAAGACGCGCACTTCCTCCATCATCGTGTCCGGCGGGGGACCGATCACCGCGATGGGAAGGAAGTGCCGCGAAGGCCCGGCGTAACCCTGCGCCGCGATCCGCTCGCGCGCCATCTGATCGTACGGCTTGTTCGTGGCGATACTTTCACGGATCCATTCCCAGTAGTCTTGACTCCACTTCGAACTGTTCCCGAGCGCGTAAATTGCCACCCTGAGGAAATCGGAGAAGCGGTACGTCCAGTAGTCGATGTACTCGGGCGACTCGAGAAGGATGTCGATCAACTTCTCGCGTTTCGCCGGGTCTCGGTCGGCGAGGAACTCGCGAACCCTTTCCGGAGGCGGCAGCGTGCCGGTGAGGTCGAGACAGACGCGCCGCAGGAACTCCGCGTCCGTCGACTGCTCCGAGGGAACGATATTGAACTTGCGGAGCTTCGTGAAGATGTGCTCGTCGATGAAGTTGCGCGGCTCGACTTCCGGGTAATAGTCCGGCTCGGGGCCGATCACGCCGACTTGGAAGCTGGCGATCCTGCCGGCGGCGCGTATCAACACCGTTGCCTCGCCCGGACCTTTCGCCTCGACAACGCCGGACGGCGAGACTTCGGCCACCTCGGCCCCTTTTAGTTCGTAAAGCACTTGGGTCGAGAAGTCTTCCTCGGCTCCGCTGGCGAGGCGTCCCGTCACCAAGACCTGATGCTTTTCGCCGGGCCGCAGGAACAGCCGTGGTGGAAACGCTTCGAGCGCAACCAGCCGCGATGCGTCGTCCGCCTGCTTGCCGAAAGGAGCGCCGCTGCGGACCCAGTCGAGGATCGTGTTGTAGTCGTCTGAGGCTTTCTCGAAGCGCAACCCGCCGCCGTGGACGGCCTCCATGGTGGGCTTGAGGAGGAGCAGGCTTTTCTCGGGGTTCTCGGTATCGACGCGGGGGATCTGCTCGCCGGCAGGTTCATCGGTCAGGACTTGGAAGGCGCCGCCTTTGACGATCCACCGGTAGTCATCCCGGGGGTGCTCGGCGTTATCAGAAAGTCTGAAGCCGTTCTTGCCCTTCACACCGCCATGACATGCGGCGCCGTTGCAACCCCGGCGCGTCAAGATTCCGCCGATGTCGCGGGCGAAGCTGAAGGGACGTTTGTGCGCCGATTGCTCGACTCGGAAGGTTGCGGTAGCTTGTAGTCCCCGTGCGGTGGCTGAGATGCGCGTGGTGCCATCCGAGAGAGCCAACACCCGCGCCGAGGGATCGAGACGGGCGACCGCCGGATCCGAGACTTGGATCTTCGCCTCGGACGTCAGGTCCTTTTCGCTGCCGTCTCCGAACCGGCCCAAGACTAGCAACTGCTGCGAGGCGTTCGCTCCGCGCAGCGTTCTATCCGCGGGAAGCAGCTCAAGAGAAACCAACTCCGTGCGGTTGGCGGCCGCTGCATCGAGTCCGGAAACGAGCAACAGCAGGAGGCAGGACACCGCTGCCCGCAGGATCCGATTGCCGACCATTGAACTAATTCGGGTTCTCATCTCGCCGCCTGTGCCTGCGCCGAGCCTGCCTGGCTCACAGTCGTCGCCGGTTGCAGTACCATCACCAGGAGCTCTTTCACCTCGACGGGCTTCCCCATCCTGCCCGCACGCACGGGTGTCGCCTTGATCTTCACCTTGCTTGGCATCGTTGTGGCTGGTGCATCGGCGTCCGCGACGACCAGCAGCGTCGCGATCTGATTCTTCGCCACGTAGCGGTGTTTCTTTCCGTCGTTCAGCGGCGGCGGCTTGACGGGCGTGACTTCCGTTGCCATCATCGTCCGAACGCCTTGCGGCAAACCCTCCGCCACCAGGCCGATGTAGCCGTCGAAGCCCTCCTCCTGATCGGTGACGATCGAGAGCTTCTTCACTTCGCCGGGGTTGAGATTCAGATGATCCTCGGCGATATGAACCCCGCCGACGTGAGGCACCTGCGGCCGCAATAGCACGCGATACGCGTAACGGTCATCCGCCGCCTGAGTCGTGACGTCTCGGATCTCCAGGGTGAATTTTCCGTCCCGCCGAAACGTGAAGGTGGTCTTGGGCTGGACGGTCTTCATGATGAAGCCGCCGTTGTTATTGAGGTTCGAGTGAATGTTGGTGAAAACTTCCAGGCCGTTTTCGTCGACGACTTTCAGGAACGGGTTGAAATCCGGGGCCGTGGCGTCGGTCGTCTGGATCTCCAGGGCAACACGGTCCCCGCGTTTCGCTTCGAAGCGGACCCGGTCGATGTTCCCAGCCCGCTCGATGGCGCCTTCGATCATCGCCGGAAGGGTGACCTCGACCAGGCCGGCATCCGGATCGACGCGGGTTACGGGAATCGGGCCGCTAAAAACGGGCTTCGTCTTGTTCGGCTCGTCTTCGGCCTCATTCTCGGTGGCGTCCGCGGCAGGCGGCTCGACGGAACGCGACCAAAGCACATCCATGTAGTCCGATGGCAGCTCCCGCGTGAAGTCCCTCTCCTCCCAGCGGTTCGTCAACGTCTGAGCCGGTCGAAACCGTGTACGGTGAGTTTTAGGTGCAGCCGCCGAGTCGGCGGCACTGACACGAAGCTGATACACATGATCCGCGCTCCCGGCACCCAAGAACGCCTCCACACGCAGCAGATACCGCCCGGCCTTGTCGAACCGATACGTCAGACGCGACTCATTCGAATACCCCGGAAAGTGAACGGGCTCGTTGTTGTACGCCAGGCGCGTGAGGCGCGCCGGATTAAGCCAGCTTCCCGTCGGCGCGAAGAGGGTAACCGTGGGGTCCATCGCCGCCGTCCCAGCGTACACCTCAAACAGCAACTGCTCACCCGCATCCGCCTCGAACTGGTAGTAGTCCACCTCCCCCTTTGCACCGATCTTGCCGTTTACGGCAATGGGGCGTTCCTTGAGCCACTGAGCCGCTTCAGCACTCGAATGGACTTGCTCAGTTTCCTCGATAGCCGGCTGGCGATGAACGCGGAAGACGAGCGAGTCCGACAGCCCCTGCGGCGTCACCAGCCGCAGCCGATGGACACCTGACTCCGCTGTGTCGCTGATGCGCACGGCCAGCACGGCCTTTTGTTTCGGTTCGGCCTTGCCTTTCTTCTTGTCGTAGCTCTTCTTTTCGTGTTCGCTCGGCTCGACGACATCTATACGCTCGACGGTGGCAGTGAGGCCGTCGCTGTCGAACCAAACGCCGTAGGCGCCCTCGAGCGCGGTCCCGCGCACTTCCGCCTTCAACTCGGTTCCGATGGAACCTCCAAAGGGATAGACCGAGAGCAACTTGGGCTCCGCCTGCACCTTCGGCTCGCACCACCCAATGTGCGGTGCCAAAGCTATCCCGGCGGCCAGCAAGACACACCAACCCCTTTGGCGAATATGCGTCACCAGAGACACTTCTCCTATTGACAGTTTACCTCCGCAGAATCAGCGCGTTAAATCCGATTTCCAGCCGCCTGAACGAAAAGCGAAACCCCGGGTTGGCTTGTCGACGCCCTACCCTGTCGCCGCCGCTACTTCGTCGCGGCCACCTCGACCACCACGTCGTAGAGAATTTCAACGTACTCCTCGAAGGGTTTGACATAGAGGTACTCGTCCTTACCGTGAATGCCGCCGGTCAGGTCCCAGAGCCCGCGCCCCGGGCCGAATCCGTACGACTGGATGCCTGCCGCGCGAAGCTGTGCCGAATCTGTCGCGCCCGTCGACATGCGCGGCAAGATCAGCGCGCCGGGGTGACGCTTGCCCAGAACGGTCTCGAACGCAAGGAACACCTCCGAGTCCAGCGGCGCGGGAGAGTGAGCCGGACGGGTCACCGGGTGTGGAATCAGATCGACGTTCGGCTCGTTCATGATGCGCTTCAGCCGCGAGAACAGCTCTTCAGGGTCCTCTCGGGGCAGCGCGCGGATATCGACCGTGGCCTCCGCCTCGGACGGGATGACGTTCTTGAGATAGCCGCCCTTCATGATGGTGGGCACGATCGACGTTCGGATCATCGAGTAGAACACCGGGCTCAGCTCTCGCAGTTTCTCTTGTGTTTCGGAGCTGGGGTTCCCTTTGAGCACCTCGTTGTAGACGGCAGCCTCGTCCGGCGGGGCGTTGCGAGCCAGCCGGCGAAAGTACTCCCGGGTGGTCTCGTTGAGGTGAACCGGCGTTTCGTAATCGAACAACCGCGCGACCGCCCGCGCGAGCGTGCCCACGGGATTGTCCTTGCGAGGGACGGACCCGTGCCCCGAAGTTCCTTTCGCCTTCAGGTCGATGCGCCTCGGCGTCTTCTCCGCGGTCTGTATCTCGAAGCGCACATGCTTGAACCGGCGATCGACGACGCCCGCGCCTCCCTCGTTGATGGCGAACTCGGCGTCAATCACCTCGCGGTGCTTGTCGAGCAGAAACGTAATCCCGTTGAGCCCGCCCGCTTCCTCATCAGCCACGCCGAGGAAGATCACGTCGCGGTCGAGCGGAATTTTTAATCGATGCAGCAGCAAAAGCGCCTGCAAGGAACCTGACACGACGCCCTTGTCGTCACCCGTTCCGCGGCCGTAGATGATGCCGTCTTTCACAACACCGCCGAAGGGATCGAACGACCATTCGTCGCGCTCGACGGCCACCACATCGAGGTGTCCCAGCAACAGCAACGGCCGCTTGGTTCCGTTCCCCTTGACCCGCGCGACGATGCTGGCCCGCCCGGGCGCCGCCTCGAAGATCTCCGACGCGAGGCCCTCCTGGTCGAACTTCTGCTTCAGGTATTTGGCGGCGAGGATCTCGTTGCCTTCCGGCTGCGATGTTTCAAGCTGCACGAGGTCTACGAGAGTTTCGAGCGCCTCCTTATGGACCGCGGGCCAGTCCGGTGCCTGTGCAGCGGCGGATGAGACCAGGAGAAGAAGTGGCAGCAAACGTGACGAGTAGGGCATGGCTAGTGGTCGTCGGGAATGGTAGCATGACCGGACAGATAACCGCCCATGAGACCCGACAAGACCCTTCCAGTGCTCGTGTTCCTGTTGGCAGCGTTTGCCTGTGGCCCTGCGGGAAGCGACCCGGCTTCGCTGATCAGCGGAGACCGCATCAAGGCGCACACGAAGTGGCTCTCGAGCGACGCGCTGGAGGGCCGGGGAGTCGCCGGACGGGCGGAGATTCTGACGACCGAATACATCGCCACGCAGTTCGCCCTGGCGGGTGCTGAGCCGGCGGGCGATGACGGCACATACTTCCAAAAAGTCCCGTTGGTTGGGGTTCAATCGCTGCCGGACACCAATCTGACGTGGCGGCAGGGCAGTCGCTCAAGAACACTGACGTACTTGGACGATTTCGTCACGGTCAACCATCGCCAGCAGCCGCTGATCGAGTTCGACGCCGAGACGGTCTACGTCGGGCACGGCATCGTCGCCCCCGAGTTTGGTTGGGACGATTACAAGAAAACCGATGTCGCGGGCAAGATCGTCATCCTGTTCACCAACGAGCCGCAATCCGACGACCCCGAGTTCTTCGGCGGCAAGGCACTCACCTACTACGGGCGCTGGACGTTCAAGTACGAACAGGCGCTTCGCAAAGGAGCGCTCGGTTGCATCATCGTCCATACTGACCCGACGGCCGGTTACCCCTGGACGGTAGTGCGCAATTCGTGGAGCGGCCAAGAGCCCTTCGTGAAACTGCAGCCAGGCGAACCGGCACTGGGCGTGGCCGGGTGGGTCACGTCGGCGGCTGCCGAGGAGTTGCTCTCCGAAGCCGGCAAGACCCTCGATGAGCTCCTGGCTATGTCGGAATCAAAGGACTTCCAGCCGATCCCGCTGAAAGTCAAATTGCGCGGACGCATCCCGAGCCAGGTGACGCCGATCAATACACGCAACGTCGTGGCGATCGTCGAAGGCAGCGATCCGGCCAAGAAGGAAGAGGCCGTCATCTACACGGCCCACTGGGACCACCTCGGGGTCGGCGTGGAGGTCAACGGGGACGCCATCTACAACGGCGCCGTTGATAACGCTACCGGCGTGGGCCTGGTCCTCGAGTTGGCTCGTGCCTTCGGAGAGCTATCGCCGAAACCGGCGCGGTCGATCGTCTTCGCGGCCGTCGGAGCGGAGGAAGGGGGTCTGCGGGGGTCCGAGTTCTATGCGCACCATCCGGCGGTTCCGGCCGGGAAGACCGCCCTCAACCTCAACTTCGACGGGCTGGCGCCGCTCGGCGAAACTAGCGACATCATCCTCGTCGGCCATGAGCGCACGACGGTGCGCCCGCTCGTCGAAACGTTGGCGGCGGCGCTCGATTTCTCCATCCGGCCCGACGCACATCCGGAGCAGGGCTACTATTACCGCTCCGACCACTTCAGCCTGGCCAAGGTTGGCATTCCGGCGTTCTCGGTCAAGTTAGGGGTCGACTACGTCGGCAAGCCGGAGGGTTGGGGAGTCGAGGCCCAAGAGGACTACACGGCCAACCGCTACCATCAGCCCTCGGACGAGTTCGATCCGACCTGGGATTTTTCGGGCCTGGCGAAGCTGGCGCGCTTCGGTTTCGAATTGGGCCGGCGTACCGCCGATGCGGATGCGCTGCCCACTTGGAACGAAGGGGACGAGTTCCTGCCCGCCCGACAGCGTTCGTGGGAAGAGTAGTGTTCACGCGTAACGTGGTGAGATGCAGGCTCGGGGGGCTATAGAAGCCCTCGAGGTGACGTCTGGGTTCGTGCCGGACCGCTCCCTTGCGGTCACGGCTCGGTTGCTTCGTCTCGCCACGTGGCGAGAAACGCAGGCTGGAACCAGGCTAGAAGTCCGGCAGGTTCCGCAGCATGGCCGCCGTTGTCCCCCCGCCTGACAGCTTCACCGTGTCGAGCGTCTTGCGCGACGGGATGTGAATCGCCCCAATGTAGCGCGTTTCCTTACGGTCGGCGCCCATCATCACCAGTGCGTAAGAACGGCCGGGATAGAAGAGAAGTGCGAACTGGATCTCCGCGTCGACAGGCGTGATCCACTCGTCACTTGCGGGAGCGCCGGTCTTCGAGACCACTTCGTGATGGCCGTCGGCGGCGGCCAACGCCAGGTAGCGCTGGTCCGTCGTGCTCATGTCCGCCGGGAACAACAGCCGGAGCGGGTTCTGGAGGCCGTCGAAGGCGTAGAGGATGACGAACAGGCACGCGACCAGCCCGGCCACCACCGCCCCGGCGATGAAGCGACCGAGGTGCCTCTCGGCCGGTGAGCGAGTGCCTGTCGGCGCTGTGGATGGGGGAGCCGGCTCCCCGACTCGCGGTGCGCCCGTGGGCTCGGGCATCCGGATGATCCGCTCTTGATACGGCCAGACCTTGCCGGCTTTCCACTCCAACTCCTGGTTCAGGCCCATGATCAGGACGGGCGAATCCGAACTGCTGATTTCGCCCAGATATGTGCGCGGAACCCAGATTTCTTGACCGGTCTCGACGTTCGCGACCAACACCTCGGCCCAGGTTTCTTCCTTCAGCCGCCACTCATTGTGCTCGATGTTTCGAATCGCCGGATAGAACGAGAACCGCCGGTCCGTGAGACCATCTACCGACGACCGCGGAGACGAGCTGGCCATAACCTGCTTGGAGTATAACGGCTGGGATTTCGCGCCGGGATGGCAGGCACGGAATGGCCCAGCGATGCCGCGCCACGTGCCGAAGCGGTCAGCCCTCGGCTTTCCTTTGCACTAGGACGCGGAACGTTTCGCCCATGCCAAACAGCAGCGATTTGAGTTGCATGCGAAGCCGAATGGCCTCTCGCTCGTCGCTCGCCGCGAGAGCCGTTTGGAACTGGTCGGCCTCGCCGACATTCAACAGAAACTGTGCCTGCGAAATGAGTCCCATCGACTCTAGTCCAAAGTCGCGGCCCCGCTCCTCAAGGGCGGTGAAGTTGACGTGCGAGGTGATGTCGCGCTCGCCCGGCTCCCTCAGCACATCTTCTTGGGCCTGATGGCGCTGGTAGCTCATCAAAGACCCATCAGGGAACCGCCCGCGGGCAAGTTCTTCGGCTGTGTAGCCGTAATCAATCGTCAACACAAAGCCGCACTCAAGCGCGTTGGCGATGCGCTCCAACTCTTCCAGAGCAGCCA
>JAKZVK010000346.1:0-7535 GCA_047516085.1 Bryobacterales bacterium | reverse complement strand
CACCTTACTCACGATCGAGGCACTGCGCGCTCGTTCGCTGCGGGTCGCCGGCGTGGTGATGGTTGGTGAGCCCAACCCCGACAACCGTGCGGCCATTGAGCAGTACGGCGATACCGTCGTGGTTGGTGAGATGCCTTGGTTCAACCGGGTGCATGCGGACGAATTGGTCCGATGGGCCCGTGCCGAACTCGACCCCGCGAATCGGCTTGCTGAGTTCTTTCAAAGCTGACCGACAGAATGGTCATCCACTATTAGCGAATCCGACAACCGATGTGGCGTAAGGCTCCAGCCTTGCCGAGTCTCGATCCGTCGAGACTCAGGATGGCAAGTGACCGAGCATTCGCGGTTGGTAGGGGACCTGAGAACCGAGCAATCGGTTCTCGGCAAGGCTGGAGCATTACGCCACATCTCGCGAGCACACTTCAAGTCTTCCGGACAGCTTGTCGCGGCCCGCCCGTCATCCAGTAAAGGCCTCCTAACAGTAGGGACACCTCCACCGCGATCTCGATCACATAACCCAGCACGTAGTAGGGGTCGTCGAATCGGTAACCGACAAAGAGGCCCGGCTGCTTCCGAACGAGGCGGTAAATCACGTCGCCGAGGTCATGCATGCCTTCGTAATGCGAGGCGATGTGAAGCCGATTGAGTGGCTCGAAGGCCCAGCGGGCCAGGTCCGGCAGATTGGCCGCGAACGCGCCCAGTACCCAGCGGCAAAGGCGCGCCGAGTCCGAGAACAGAAAGAACAGGCCCGCGATGAGCAGGCCGGCGGCCAAGCGGTAGATTCCCTCCACAGCAAGCAACGGGCTGACCGCCGCGATGTAGAGGCAGAAAGGAAGCAGTTCCCGGTCGCGCCGGGCTAGAACCCAGAAGGCAGGCAGCAGCGCCAACCCCAGCACGGCGACCGTTACCGCGAACGCCTCGCTATGGCTGACGCCTAGTTTCTGCGAGAGCGGGTAGAACGCCTCGAAATGGTAGATCGCGTCGCAAACGAAATGCGAGAGAAACGCGAGCGGAAGGGCGATCCAGAGGCGGGGCGCCGTGCCGACGATCGCCGCGCCCAACACGGCGTGGGTAGCCGGCGACATGAGGTTTCATTCTAGTCGTCTGACGCAAGCAAAGTCTGAACAATCGCGTCAGGTCTGCGGGAGAGGTGCGACGTAAGAAACCGGACTCGGAACGCCGGTAAGGGGTCAATCCCCAGCCGGTTGCGCAGTGGTTACGCACCCGTCACGGGCGTTCCGGCTGGGTTTCTCCATTGCGGCCGGCCGGTTTGAGGTCGCAGACCTCGCTACGGCCCCAGGTAACGGTATGCCCCCGGCCACGCTACCATGAGTAGAGCGCATGTCTGCCCGACTCACCCTGCTAGCGTTGATCCTCCTGCTGCCTCTTGAGGCGGTAAAGATCAAGCTGTATCTGAACGGCGGCGGCGACCTGTTGGTCAGCGAGTACGAGGTCCTCGAAGACCGCATCCGTTACTACAGCCTCGAGCGTAGCGCCTGGGAGGAGATTCCTCGGGATCTAGTCAATCTCGAGAAAACCCGCCGCCGGGCGGAGAGCGTCGAGGCGCGCCGGCAAGAGCTTCGCGAGGAAGAGCGCATCGAACGCGAGGCGGTGCGCCGTGCACGCACCGAACTGCACCGTGTGCCCTTGGAGGACGGCGTTTATCACGTCGACGGGGAGAATATCGTCGAGCTCAAGCAGAGCGTCGTCACGTTCAACGGCAGCAAGTCGCGTACTCTGCTGCAGGTGCTCGCGCCAGTGCCGGTGGTAGCCGGGAAGACCACGGCCGAGATCGACGGAGCGACTTCGGCGCTTACGGCAAGCGGCAACCGGCCGATGTTCTACGTCCGGCTTGACAAGATGTCACGGGTCGAGTTCTTCAAACTGAAACCGAAAAAGAAGACCCGTGTCGTACAGGTGATCAACACGGTCAAGAATGTTGAGGAGAAGTTTGAGAAACAGGAAGTGATCGAGATCTTCCGCCAGCAGCTTGCCCCGAAGGTCTACAAAGTCTGGCCGGTCGAGCCGCTTACGCCCGGGGAGTACGCCGTGATTGAGTACACGCCGGGCGAGGGGAATATTCGCGTCTGGGATTTCGCCTTGCGAGGCATCACGCTCGGAGCACGGTCCGGAGACGAGCCGTTGGCCGAATCCGCCGCCGCGGCCGAACAGAAATAGATAGAGCGCTCTCCAGCGGCGGCGTGGCCGCGGCCCGCAAGTTTCCGAGTGGATGGGCGGAGCGTCATTTGACACCCAGGGCGCCGGCCCGATAAACTTACCTCTCAAAAATGTTACTACCGAGAACATTCATTACCTATATGGCCCGAGAACTGACCCATCGGCTCGGGCGGGAAGCCTGTGTGTTTCCCGACGAAGCAGCGGTGCAGGCGGCTTTCGAGACGGCCATCATCGACGAGCTCAGCATCGAGGACGAGATCAACGCCGAGGCGCGGGAGCTGCTCAACCAGTACACCGATTACATGCGCCGGGAGCGCATCCCCTATCAGGAGATGTTCAAGAAGGTCAAGCGCAGCATCCTGGTCGAGCGCAAAGCCGTCTCGGCTCAACCTCGCGGTGAGGCCGAGCAGCACATGAAAGTCTCTCGCGACAAGGTCACGGAGTTGTCGCACAAGCTCGCCGGACAGCTTCCGCGGATTTCCGGCGTTCGGCTCAACAAACGCTGGAACGAAGTGCGCTTGGAGATCCTCAAGGAGATGAGGGAGATCCTCACGAAGGAAGAGGCGATCGACCAGCTCGCCCAGCAGAAGATCACCAACCAGAAGCGCGATATCCCCGAGGGCAGTGAGGAATGGACGTTGCTTTATCGGCGGTATTACGAAGAAGAGATGAAGCGCTACGGCATCGACTTGTCGCCGGGCCCCGGGCCGATGTAGCCGCCCGTGCTCCCCGTTTCCCGCTAGCCTTCCGCCGACATCTTCGGGAAGAAATCTTTCAAGGCCGGGTACAGATCCCGGAACACCTGGTACCGCTTCTCATACTGCTCGGCCTGCTGCGGGTCGGGCTCGACGCGGTCCTGCTCCCGCACGACCGCCCGGCAGGCCTCTTCAACCGACGCGTATTGCCCGCTGCCCACCATGGCCAACAGGGCCGCTCCATAAGCCGAGCCCTCCTGCGACTGCAGGGTCGTGACGGGATAGTGGAAGATCGTGGCAAGCAGTTCGCGCCATAGGGGGCTCCGCGCGCCTCCGCCCGACGCCCGCACCAACTCGATCTCAACGCCGAGCGATTCGACGATCTTCAGGCAGTCCTTCAGGCTGTAGGAAACGCCTTCGAGCACTGAGCGGACCAGGTGCGCGCGGCGATGGCTGGCCGTCAGTCCGATCCAGCCGCCGCGTGCCTGCGAGTCGAGATGCGGCGTCCTCTCACCCATCAGGTAGGGCAGCCAGAAGAGGCCCTCGCTGCCGGGCGGAACCTCGGCGGCCTCGGCGATGAGAATCTCGTACGGATCGACGCCGCGCCTCTTCGCTTCCTCCACGGCGTCCGGCGCAAGGTGATTGCGGAGCCATTGCAGGCTCAGTCCCGCGCCTTGGGTGACACCCATCACGTGCCACTTGCCCGGCACCGCGTGGCAGAAGGTGTGTACGCGCCCTTGGGGATCGTAAGCCACCTGATCGAGGTGCGAGAAGACGACGCCCGACGTTCCAATCGTGGCGGAGACCAGTCCCGGCTCCACAATCCCGTTGCCGACCGCGCCGGCCGCCTGATCGCCCGCCCCGCCTACGACGGGCGTGCCGGCCTTGAGCCCTGTCTTCTCGGTGCCCAGGTCGCTGACCCAGCCCGTGACCTCTGGCGATTCGACCACCCGTGGCAGCAAGCCACGGTCGATGCCGAGCTTGTCAATCAGCGGGCCGGCCCAACGGCGGTTGACGACGTCGAACAGCGCCGTCCCCGAGGCGTCGGAGACGTCGCCGGCGAACTCACCGGTGAGGCGGAACCGGACATAGTCTTTTGGCAGCAGGACCTGCCGGGTCCGCTCGTACGCCGCCGGCTCGTTGTCGCGCACCCACAACAGCTTGGGGGCGGTGAAGCCCGTCAGCACCGGGTTGGCAGTCTGTTCGAGCACCATCGCGGGTCCGGCGGTGTCGTTGATCCAATCCACCTGGGCCTGGCTGCGCTGGTCGCACCAGATCAGCGCCGGCCGGATGACCTGGTGATCGGCGTCGAGCAGCACCAGCCCGTGCATTTGGCCCGAGAGGCCGACGGCGGCGATATCGTCCGCGGCGATATCGGACTCGCCCAGCACTTCGCGAATTGCTTGTTGGGCGGCCTCCCACCAGTTCTCAGGACGCTGCTCAGCCCACAGCGGCCGCGGCATATGCATCTCTTCATGCGGGGCGGTGACGGCATCCACGACTCGCCCACTCGCATCCACGAGCAGAGCGCGTGAACCGCCGGTACCAATGTCGAGCCCGAGCCAGTATTTCATCGGAAGAGCAGCCGACAACCCGACACTGCAATGTAGGGGCACGGCATGCCGTGCCCGCGCCACGAATCGCAGCTGCGTCTAGCAGTTGTCGATCCGCGAGAACGCGCTTTCACACAAACCCTCAAGAACGCCGGTAGCCGTAGAGCCAGCGGGCGGTCGTCTTTCCGACATTCCGCGCTGAGTGGACCACCCCCGCCGGAATGACCAACTCGTCGCCCGCCTTCGGGCGAGAGACAACGCCCTCGACTTCAAACTCCACCTCGCCTTCGAGTATCGTCACGACCTCGTCCGTCTGATGGGTGAAGTCTTCCCAGCTCTGTCCTGCGGCGTCGACCCACAAGTCGCAACTGAACCCGCGTGCCGCCCAACCGGCGGCCACTTCTGATCGATCGACCTCGGGCATACCCGCCATCTAGCCGTACTTCTTTACGGCCTCTTCGATCGCCGGACCGGCCTTGCCCAAATCCTCGGGCAGCATAGCCGGCGTGACTTGAACACTGGCGTTCAAAGCCAGGAACCAAGGCTCAGCCAACTTTGGAATCTCAGACACGTCATCCATGTTGACGATGAGTATTCCGGTGCGCATGCCGTTCTCGGCGATGAAGTACGCCGCCTCGGGCTTCTGTTCCTCGAGAATCGCTTGCACCGCTTGAAAGCCGTTCTTGGCCGCGGCGTTGCCCGCCTCAACGGGCATGGAAACCTTAAGCATGAAACGCATTTGTTTGCCTCCGCGCTCTTTCGAGAGCATTGTTGGAATATTGGAATGATAGCAAGCTGGTGAGTCGCAAGCCGGCGTTATCGGCAGTCAAGGGCTGGGCACCAGGGCGCTCCGGCCGATGGCAGACCCCTACTTCTTCGCCAGCCTCACAAACAGAAACTTCTGCCCATCGTCGGTCACATCATACTTATGAAGCCAAGGCGCCTCGTCCTGGAAATTGCCCCGCATGCTCGAGTAAGAGAACAACCTCTTCGCCTCACCATGCGTGAACTCGCCGTCGGTCTCGACCGGCAAGTAGGCCAACGTATCTTGCCCCATGATGTAGTAGAGTTCCTTGCCGTCGCCGCGCCAACGCGGCTGTCCGCCGCCGCCGGCCCAACCCGATCGCAACTCCGCCGACACCTTCCACTTCTTCGTCGGGTTGGCCGTCTGGCAGACGTAGACCTCCCACATCCCGCCTTCGTTCGACGAGTAGGCGAAGTACTTGCCATTGGGCGAGAACTTCCCGCCGTCGGCCCAAACGCCCGATCGTTTAGGAATGAAAGGCTCCGGCATGGCGCCCTCTTTGTCGAGTGCGAGCTTCCACAGAGTCCGTCCGTCGTCTTCGTTCTTGGTGTAGATGAGCGTCTTGCCGTCCGGTGAGATGTCACGGGGGTACTCGGACGTGCCCTCGGCCTCGAGGATGCGCACTGGCGACCCCTCCGGCTCCACGCTGACACGGAACAGGTCATAGCGCGGCACGCGACTGCTGGTGAAAACGATACTGCGGCCGTCGGGCGTCCACAGCGGGAAGTTGTCGTTACCTTTGACCTTGGTAACGCGGCGCTTTGTTCCCGCGGCGATGTCGTGAATCCAGACGTCGCGGTCGTTCACCTCGCCATTGCGCGACGACAGGGCGACGAACTTACCGTCCGGCGAAATCTCAGGGAAGAAGATCGAGTTCTGCACCGCCCCGACGGTCCCTAGCACATCGCCCGAGCGATCGAGCCAAACCATCTGTTGCGGCATGTCCTTGGGCCCGGGTTGCTGGGCGGAGGCAACGATGGCAAGCGAAAGAGCGAGAATAGCGATGCGCATGAAGACATCCTAGGGGATTCGGGTGGCCGAGGTCGAGCCGGGCTGGGTCGGCCGATTTTAGCCTGTCGTTTTGTCGCTTACGGTCTCGCCATCGGGGCCGACGGTGACAATGCGGCGGAAGCCTTCGTCGAAGCTTGGCGGTTCGAGCTGCGCCGCCATGGCGTCCATCACGTCGGTGGGTACACGGCGGTGGCGCGCGGCATTGCGCTCCCGGCACACCGCAGCCGGCACCTGGAAGTAGATCGCCTCGGCCGCACAACCGTGCTCGCGCACGATGCGAAGAAACGGCTCGCGGAGATGGCGCAAAAAGTTGGTGGCGTCGATGTAGGTAGCGGGACGCCCGAGCTCGAGACGAACGTGCAGTAAGAAACGCAGGGCGCGGAAGATGTCGTCCTGATAGCGCTGCTCGTCAACGTCGTCGGCAAGGAGGATGCGGAGGCCGTCGCTCGATAGGGGTGTAATGCCCTGTTTGTCGAACCAACTTGATTTGCCTGAGCCCGGTAGGCCGATGGCGATCACGACCCGACGCGGCTCAGTCGGATCCGTGGCGGCTTTAGACAACGAACTTCTCGGCGGTCAAGAGTCGGGTGGCGATGTTGCGCCGCAACTCGATTGTGTTGAGCGGAGTAACGCTGGTTAAGCGATGCAATGCGTGTGCTTGTTGGTCGAGCGTGGTGTCGTTTTCGGCCGCAGCAGCAAGAACGGCGAGTCCCCGGCTCTGGATCTCCCGGATGGAATCGAAGACCAGAACGCGCGTCATGTCGAGGGCCTGCTCGCCGCGGCCCGAGGATTGCAGCTTCTCGGTACGCAGCAGGGCTGACTCGGCCGCGTAGATCGCCATGACCATGTCGCTGATGGCGCCCGAGATTTCTTGTTGTTGCTCGAGTTCCGCGCCAAAGCTTTGGTAGGCGGCGCCTGCTACGAGTAGCGTTGCCTGCTTGGCCCGCTGGAGTGACTGCTTGTCGAGAGCGAGGGGACCTTGAGCTTCGAGCGGCGGTGAACTGCCCGCCGCCGCGGCCGCGGTGGCCTCGCCGACGCCGCGCATGAGATCGAGCCGCCCTTGCGCGGCGCGCTTGAAAAGCATGCCGGCCGTGAGCAGGCGGTTGATCTCGTTCGTACCTTCGAAAATGCGGTTGATCCGCGAGTCACGGTAGGCGCGTTCGATGTTGTAGTCCTGGTGGTATCCGTATCCGCCGTGAATCTGGACGCCCTCGTCGACGATGAAGTCGTAGGCTTCGGAGCCGTAGATCTTGGCCACGGCGCACTCGATGGCGTACTCTTCGACCGCTGCCA
>JAKZVK010000345.1:0-3818 GCA_047516085.1 Bryobacterales bacterium | reverse complement strand
CTCTTGCGGAGCTGGAACCCGCAAGCGCCTCGGGCGAGATGCCCGCCGAGGGCGAGGAGCCAATGGCCGCCCACGAACCCGCCAAGGAACCCGCCGACTGGCCCGCCCGCGTCGACCTTGTTGAAGGCGATGCCGGCCAATCGGCGATGGACGTTGGCCAAGTCGCTCCCGATCCACCGGCCTCCGGCAACGGAGGTTCCGAAGGCGCGTTCGCGGGTGCAGCGGTCGCCGCTCCGGTTCCCGAGCCGGAGCCCGTGTCCGTGGAAGAGACGGCAGACGAGCCGGTAGACGCTGTGGACCGTGAGCCGCTCGCTGACGATGCTTCGGTCCTCGCAGCCGCCACGGCAATGGACTCCCAAGAGGAATCTCCGGAGGATTCCGTCGAGACGCCAGAGGAAGCTTCGCCGAGCACGGGCGACGGTATCGAGGCTCTCGCCGAAGCCGTGGACGACGCTCTGACCGAGCAAGCCGGCGAGCCCGCACAAACCGACGCGGAAAACGGTGACACGATCGAGCCGGCAGCAGCGACCGACGCGGCGCCAAGCGCGGACGCGGACGGCGAAGCTCATCCCGCGCCCGGCCTTCCACTCCCCGACGACAACGAGGAGCCCGAGACGGTCGAAGCATCGACCCAAGAAGCTTCCGCGGTGGCCCCGTCGGGTGACGGCACCGCCCCCTCCAGTGACGGAAGCGCTCACTCCGGCCCGGCCAGCATCAGCGACCTGTTGTCGAAAGGCAACGAGATCCTGGTCCAGATCGCCAAAGAGCCGCTGGGCAAGAAAGGCGCGCGCATCACCTCGCACATCGCCCTACCCGGACGCTTCCTGGTCTACATGCCCACGGTCGACCATGTCGGTGTATCGCGCAAGATCGCTTCGTTTGACGAGCGCCGTCGCCTGCGGACGATCGTGCAAGAGAATCGCACCGGCATGCCGGGCGGCTTCATCGTGCGCACGGCCGGCGATGGAATCGAAGAGGAAGAGATTCGTGGCGACATGCTGTTCCTCTACAACCTCTGGCTCGACATCCGCCAAAAGGCCGAGCATCGCACGGGTCCGGGTCTCGTCCACCAAGACCTCGACATCGTCGAACGCGTGCTGCGCGACCAATTGGACGAAGACTTCAAGACGATCTGGGTCGATCACGAGGACGAGTACGAGCGCATCCTCCGATTCGTCGAGCGCTTCCAGTCGAGGCTGGTCTCGCGCGTCAAGCTCTACACCCGCCCGCGGCCGATGTTCGATGAGTTCAACATCAGCAAGGAGATCGAGAAAGCCTTGCGCCCGAAGGTGTGGCTCAAGTCGGGCGGCTACATCGTGATCAACCACACCGAAGCGCTGGTCGCGATCGACGTCAACACGGGCAAGTACGTCGGCAAGTCCGACCGCTTGGAAGACACGATCGTCAACACCAATCTCGAAGCGGCGCGAGAGATCGTCCGCCAAATGCGTTTGCGCGACCTAGGCGGCATCGTGGTCGTCGATTTTATCGACATGGAAGACCGCAAGAACCGCGCCAACGTGATCCAGGCGCTCGAGACGGCGCTGCACCACGACCCGGCCCCCTCGAAATCGCTACCCTTCAATGAGTTCGGTTTGGTGGCGATTACCAGGAAGCGTGTCAAGCAGTCGCTCGAGCGCACGCTGTGCTCGCCGTGCTCGGCTTGCGCCGGGTCGGGCTTGTTGAAGTCGATCGAAAGCGTGATCTACGAGATCATGGACGAGGCGCGCGAGATGTCGCCCGACATGAAGCCGCAGAAAGATGTCACGCTGCGGGTCAACCCCGAGGTGGCGCGCACGCTCAAATCACGCAAGAACCGCTACCTGCAAGAGATCGAGGAACTACTGAAGAGCCACGTGCTGGTGCGGAGTGATCTCTCGCTAGAGCGCGAGCACTTCGACATCAATTAGACCGACGTGCCAGGGGCGATGTAGGGCACGGCATGCCGCTGACTTGTCCAGGGTGGAACCTCAACGCCATGTCTCTCCGGCCTGGCGCTGCTGGGAACCAGGGTCATCGGTCTAGCCTGACGACGAACCTCACTCTGACCTCGCTCCGCCAACCCCACAGGACGCAAGCCGCGAAGCGGCGTTGGATGTTAGCCTGGGGTGACGCCGCTAGGCGGAACCCCAGGTATCGAACCTCTTGTGTCGGGAGCCCTGACAGGGCGATGGAAAAGCCTCGGCGGACCGAGCAGTAGCCGGCTCGACAGTACTCCGTATCGCCCCGGACTAGTGACGACTCCAGACGGTGTGTCCGCTCGCGAGGGGGTCTCCCCGGGGAGTTGCGTACGGCTTGGTGCTTCGCTAACGGCGATGAAGGAACTTACTACCTTGCCCGGCAGCGCCGGCCCGGCGCTAATTTGAACAGCTTAGCGGCATGGGTTGCCCGGCTGCCGCAATACGTTTGGCCCGAAGTCCCTCAGTACTTCGCGAAGAGGGTGCCGCTTGTCGTTCTTGTGCTTTTCGCAGTAGAGGACGTCAGCTTCGTCCTCGGTCATCATGCGGGCCTCGGACGTGGCAGGGGTACGGGAAGACGATCGACGGCGTCGCGCCCCACTGGTGGTTTGCTGCGAACGTGAGGAGGGCTTCGTGGTTCCTGCCAAGACTTCATTGTACCGCCCGGACGGGAAATCTAGCCGATGCCCGCTAGAAGCACTGGAAGGGCCTGGAGCCTATTCTCCGGCTATCCCCATTCACGGGGCTTGCGCCCCGGGGCCGGCAGTAAGGAAGACCTGGGCACGTTACGCCTGCCGTCAATAAACCGGGGTGCCGTACGGCACCAGCGTTTCCACGCGCTCGGTGTCATCGATGCGGGCGATCGTCCACTGGTCGGTGCGCTTCTCGAGGTAGAACTGCTGCGCCTCGTTGCGGTCGGCGTACACGTATTCCACGCGTACCTCCACCTCGCGCTCTGAGATCGTCTCCGGCTCGTACATCGCGAAGCCCTTGATGCGCTGATTGGTCTCGATAAGGTATTTCGCGAAACCGTCGCGCGTCATCTCATCAAGCGTCTGGCGCAGACGCCGCGCCATCGGTCCGCTGAAGCACGACAAATAGGCCTCGACATCACCGTCGCCGGCGGCGTCCACCATGCGGTTGATCGTGTCGACCGGATCGAGGGGCTTTGCGGGCTCGCTCGCAACGATCGCCGCCGCGCCGGTGTTGGGCAAGCTCCAGTCCAACTGCCGGCCCGCCACGAACAGAAAGGCGATGCCGACTACGCCGATCGTCACGGCGCGGACCTTTTTCTGCTGGGTCATGGCTGCTGCTGGGTCACGGTCGAGTTACGGCGCCGGCGGGAAGGCGGTCGTCGCCGGGGGCAGGGTATCGGCTTCGCTCTTCTTCGACGAAGGGTCGCGCCGGACGATCGTTATGTCGAGGTCGCCCCGGCTGTCGACGATGGTTTTCTTGAGCCGAGGCAATACCTCTTCCATTGCTTCGAGATACAGGCGGCTGCGCGTGATCTCGGGGTTCTTGCGGTACTCGCGCTCCAATTGCGTGAAGCGCGAGGCGTCGCCTTGCGACTGGTTGACCATGCGGTGGCGATAGGCCTCGCTCGCCTCCGCCAGTGTCTGTGCCTCGCCCCGCGCGCGCGGCAGCAGGTCGTTCGCGTACCCTTGCGCTTCGTTGATGATGCGGACCGAGTCCGCCCTCGCGCTGGCGACATCCCGGAAGGCGGCGGCTGTTTCCGGCGGTGGCGAGATGAACTCGATGTTGACGGTCGAGAGCACGACGCCCAGACCGTAGTCATCCACCAGACCCTGCGCGTGCTGCCGGACGGTTTCTTGAATCGCCACCTTCTCGGTCGTCAGCACG
>JAKZVK010000344.1:0-5539 GCA_047516085.1 Bryobacterales bacterium | reverse complement strand
GTCTGGGCCGCGCTGCTCGATCCTGAGGTGCTGGCCCGCACCCTGCCTGGCTGCGAATCCCTCGAGCCCGCCGGGCCCGACGAGTATCGCATGAAGATGAAGCTGGCGATCTCGTCGGTGCAGGGCTTCTTCGACGGCAAGGTGCGGCTGGAAGACCAGCAGCCTCCCAGTAGCTACCGCCTTCACGTCGAGGGCCGAGGCAAGGTGGGCTTCGTAAACGGCGGTGGCGCCCTGCGGCTGGAACCGAATCCCGATAACGACGGCGAGACGGTGGTCCATTACGAAGGAGACGTCAAGGTAGGCGGCCTCATCGCAGCGGTGGGCCAACGCCTGCTCGATATGACGTCGAAGATGATGATCAAGCGCTTCTTCACCGCTCTCTCGGCGGAGCTTGTGATCCGTGATCCGTGATTCGTAGTTCGTCGCTGAAGCCGGCCTGAAGGCGGCTGCTTCGGGGCGGCAGAAAGCATATGGGGCGGGTGAAGTTGAAACTGAGACACCGCCCGGGGCATCCGTACCAAAGGACTTGGCTATAGTACTGGTACTCCGATCAGGTCAGTCGCCCGCGGCAGGTGGGGCGAAACCACGATTTGAGGGCCGTTGCGCGGATGGTTAGACTTGATGGAAGCGGCTAAGTAATCTGGAGGCCTGCATGTTTATCCTTGGCATAATGATCATCGTGTCGTGGCTGTTCTGCTTTGTCTACTACGACGACATCTTTCCTCGAAACATCAACATCGGTATGGTGCTTGCGGGCCTTGCCAGCATGGGCTGGGGCCTGTTGCGCGGCAAGGACTACTAGCAGACACGCGGTTCCCGTGGCCCAAGGCGGAGAAACCGGCGCCCGGTCGGCGGCAAACCCCTCGCTAGATAGTCTTCGTGATCTTGGTCAGCGTCCTCGGCTGATCGGGATCGATCCCCTTCTGCTCGGCCAGGGATGCGGTGAAAAGCTGTGCCGGGATGATGTAGGGGATGGGGGTCAGCAGATCGTCGGGACAGCCGCGAATTTTGGGAATCGAACCAGGCAGGCGGATGCGGCGGGAGGTATCGCCGTCTCGCGCCTCGTTGCCTCGACGGTTGCCGTGGCCGATGACGATCGTCTCGGCCTCAAGGCCCCGCAGCTTGGCCAACATGCTCGTTACGCCGGGCTGGGTCGGCCCGGGCGGCGCGAAGACGAAAACCGGGAACCCCGTGCCAACGAGCGCGATCGGCCCGTGCAGGAAGTCCGCGTCGGAGAAACGTTCAGCGACGACATAGCACGTCTCCATCATCTTCAGCGAGAACTCGTAGGCGGTGGCATAGTTGAGGCCTCGACCGACGACGACTGTATTAGTCATGAAACGGTAGCGTTCCGACAGCGCCTGCACGGACTTCTTGACAGAGAGAGCGCGGGCGGCCACGGCCGGGAGCCGCTCCAAGACCCGAGGCGGGATCGGAGCCCCCAACGCGTAGGCCAACAGATAAAGCACGAGAAGCTGGCCGGTGTAGGTTTTGGTCGCGGCGACGCTCCGCTCGCGTCCGGCGTGAACCTGAAACAGCTCGTCGACGCACTTCGTGATCGAACTGCCGGGCTCGTTGGTAATGCCGACGGTGAGCGCCCCTTGCTCGCGCGCCGCTTGCAGGCAGAGATTGGTATCGGTCGATTCGCCTGATTGGGAGAGGCCCACGACCAGGGCATCGCTCCAGTTCGGCTTCGCGCCGTAGAGCGTGGTCACCGACGGAGCGGCCAGCGATGTCGGCAGGCCCACGGTGGTTTCGATCAGGTAGCGGCCAAACAGCGCGGCATTGTCGGAGGTGCCGCGGGCGACCAGCACGACCATCGAAAACGCGCGCCCCTCAATGCGTCGACGGAATCGTTCGATCGCTTTGACCTCGCGGCGGAGTGTTCGCTCGAGTGCGGCCGGCTGTTGCTCGATCTCGTCGAGCATGAAAGACATAGGGGGATTATCGCGCGAATGGCGTGGAGTGTTGGGGAAGGGGTTGCCGGTTGGAGTTTCGACGGAGCGTCATGATCGTTCGAGTCGGTAAGGGAAGGACGTTTGAAAACGCCCTTGCCGAACGATCGGAACCGCATAGCCGGGCGTTACGTGGCGGGTCTTCCATCGCCCTGTCAGGGCTCCCGTCGCAAGAGGTTCGGTACCCGGGGTTCCGCCTGATGGCTTCACCCCGGGCTAACATCCAACGCCGCTTCGCGGCTTGGAGTTCGTTTTCTGCCGGGCTCTAGCCGGCCAAAGAGCAAGAGTGCCTGCTGAGTGCCGGGCGGACGCAGCGGTCCGACCCTACGAGTGTTACCCATGTCCCGGTGAATTCAAAGTTTCGGTGTGTCCGCGGGTGGTAGCGACAGGCGGGCACGGCATGCCCCTACGTTTTGACCAGCACGGTTTTCCCTACGGCTGCTAGCGAATGCATCGGTGGTTCGAAGGGGATCAGCGCAGGCTGACGTCCGCGGCTCTGAAGCTTGGGTTGGGGCTGCGGTCTGCTGGTTTGGCTTTCGTGGTCGGTGTTGTGGGACTCTAGTGAATGAGGGTGGATCTGGAAGTCGCAGCCGCTTTTACTCATGGATCTTTTTGATCTGGCAAAGGACGTGGTATCGCGCGCCGTGAAGGGCGGGGCGGACGACGCCGACTGCGTCGTGCAGGAACGAGGGGAGTTTTCCGTGAGCGTCCGCCTGGGCGAGGTGGAGCAACTCAAGGACTCGGGCTCGAAGGCGATTGGCCTGCGGGTCTTGAAAGGCAAGTGTGCGGCGTCTTCCTATAGTTCCGATTTCACGGATGCAGGGATCGAGAAGCTGCTCGCCTCGGCGCTCGAGGCCGTACGCTTCACCTCAGACGATCCCTGCGTGGGGCTGCCTGAACCCGACGAACTCGGCATGGGAGCTGAGCCGGACTCGCTCGATCTCTATCACGACGACGTCCTGACTCTCTCGTCGGAACGCAAGATCGAGATGGCGCAGGTGGCCGAACAAGCGGCACTGGACGCCGATCCGCGGGTTAACAACTCCGAAGGGGGCGGCTTCGGGTCGGGTTGGAGCCGTTGGGTGTTGGCGAACTCGCGCGGGTTCGCGGGGGCCTATCGCGGTACCAGTTGTTCGTTGTCGGTCGTCCCGCTGGCGGAGTCGAACGGCAACAAGGAGCGTGACTACTGGTACAGCGTGGCTCGCAGCGCGCGGTCACTGCAATCGCCGGAGGAGATCGGGCGCATCGCGGCCGAGCGCGTGGTACGGCGTTTGAATGCGCGAAAGATCAGCACGACCCAAGCACCGATCGTGTTCGAGGCGCCGGTAGCGAAGTCGCTGCTGGGCCACATCCTCAATGCCATCAGTGGGGACTCGGTCTACCGCAAGGCGTCGTTCCTGGCCGATCATCTAGGGAAGCCGGTGGCCAACACGCAAGTCACGATCGTTGACGACGGGCTACGGCCGGGCGGGTTTGGTACGTCTCCCTTTGATGACGAAGGCACGCCGAGCCGCCGCACGACAGTGATCCAAGACGGGGTGCTGGAAAGCTAGTTGTTAAACTGCTACACGGCTCGCAAGCTGGGACTCAAGACGACGGGGAACGCGTCGCGCGGGCTAGCGGGCAATCCGGGCGTCGGTGCGGGCAATTTCATGATCGAGCCCGGCTCGGCCACCGGCGATGAAATCATCGGTTCCGTCAAGAGCGGGCTCTACGTCACCGAGTTGATGGGTTTCGGCGTGAATCCCGTGACGGGCGACTACTCGCGGGGCGCGGCCGGGTTCTGGATCGAGAACGGCAAGCTCGCTTATCCGGTCTCGGAGGTCACGATTGCAGGGAACCTCAAGCAGATGTTTCAGGACATTGAGGCGGTGGGGTCGGATCTCGATTTGCGCAGCGCGGTCGTGGCTCCAACCATCAAGATCCGGCAGATGATCGTAGCCGGCAAGTAGCATCCAGCAACTAGCATCCGTGCTCGAGCAAGGAAAAGAGCTGCGAAGGGCTGGGGGCCCACCGATCCCGTTGCCCGCGCTGGGGGCGATTCTGCTGCTCGCGGCCGGGGCGGGAGGCTACTTCTGGTGGCTGTCGCAGCAGCCTCCACCCGAAGATCCGCAGCTTACCGAAGAAGCGCGGCAGTACCTCCCTCATCTCGACCTCGCCGACGTCGAGATGCAGGCCGAAGAAGACTTCCTCGAACAAACGCTGGTTACGATCGAGGGCAAGATCGCGAATCATGGCGCCCGTACGGTTACGCTGGTCGAGATCAACTGTATCTTCCGCGAGATCAATGGCATCGAAATCGCTCGGGAACCGAGGGCGATCGTCGGAGGCCGTACGGGGACGCTCGATCCCGGCGGCATGACGTCGTTTCGGTTGGCGTTCGACGCGGTCTCGCCGGACTGGAACCAAGCCATGCCCAGCCTCTTTATTTCGCAGATTCAGTTCGAGTAGTCGGGATCAGCCCTTCGTGCCGGGCCCGGTGACCCGCGAGACGGTGGTAACGAGGGGGAGGGCGGCGCCGGGGCAAGAGCGTCGATGACCCGTCAGGGCGACAGGTTCATTTTCTTGAGCAGTGCGCCGAAGCGGGCATCTTCGCGCAGGGCCTTCATCTCTGGCTGGGCGGCGGCCTGGGCCACCAAGGGGTCGTGCTGGGCAACGCCCTCCTCGAGCCAGCGGAAGGCGATGCCGTTCTCCTTCATGGCGGCGGCGACGAGCGCCCGCCAGTAGGGGGAGACGTAGCCCGCTCCCTGCAGCCGGCCCCGGCGCGGGGCCGTCCCTTTCTTTGCCCGAGGATTGCGCTGGCGGGCCGCGTCGGTGATGAATCCCCGCAACCGAAGGCGCGCACGAGCGCTGTCCCCCGACATGACCTCGACGTACCCCAAGCCGGCCAAGGCGGCGGGATTGCCGGGTTTCAAGTCCATGACACGGTTGAAGGTTTTACGCGCCTCGCCGAATTCACCCTTCTTGGCGTAAGCCATTCCCATTGCCCAGTACGCCGGCGCATAGGCCGGGTGTGCCCGGAGGGTGGTTCGATACTGCGCCAGGGCGGCATCGTCTTCGCCGACGTAGTTTAGCGCACGACCCAGTTGCGTTCCGATGTCGGGTGCGGAGGGATTCATTGTCGAGGCGCGACGTAGCGAGCCGAGCGCGTCTTCGAGCTTTCGGTGGGGAATGAGATACGCCAGGGCGTAGGCAAGATGAGCGTCGGCGTTGTCGGGTTCGAGCGCCAGGGCACGATCGAAAGATGCCTTGGCACCATCCCAATTCCAATGGCCCAGCCCCTGGGAGACGCCGGCGGCGATGTGAGCTCGTGCCAATGTGTCGTCGATCGCCAAGGCCTTTTGCGACGCTTCTTCCGCCTTGCGAAGCGCATTGAGCGGCGGCATGTTCGCTTGCAACGCTTGCGCAGCGTGAACAAACGCCAAGCCCGCGTGCGAGAGCGCGGAGTTTGGGTCGATATCGAGCGCCTGCTCGAACAGGACGATTGCCGACCGCGCGCTCTCGCCGGTGCGGTCGTCAAGCAGGGCATTGCCACGCATGGCGATCTGGTGGGCCACCAAGTTGACGCCGCTATCGGGCGTTGC
>JAKZVK010000343.1:0-5529 GCA_047516085.1 Bryobacterales bacterium | reverse complement strand
CATCAGCGCCGACGTCGACGGTTTCTTCGTGGCCACCGCGCCGCCGAGTGTGGCAGCCGGAGGCGAGACGATCACCGTCAACTTCACGGCGGCGGATGGCTCGATCTCCAGTAGCATCACGACCGCTCCGCTGGCCGGAGGTGAAACGACGGCCCAGATCGCAGCGCTATTGAACACAGAGATCGCTAGCGACCCCAGCCTTGTCGGCGGGTTCACCTTCAACGACGAGGGCGGGAATCTTAAGTTGGTTCAGAGCGACACCCTAGGTGTTGGGTTCTCATTCACGTCGTCGGCAACGGGAGGTCTGACCACGGGGCTCGAGGGCGGCGGCGTCACCGGCGGCCAGTCGGCCGAAGAGATCGCCGCGGTGCTCAACGCACAGGTGGCCCTCAATGCCGAGTTGACGACGGCAGGCATCGCTTTCACGGTCGTCGACGGCGAGATTCAGGTCGACGGCGAGGTGGACTTCGAGTTCACCGCCATCGACTTCGACCGCAACGTCCCGCCCGGCACGGGCTTTCAGTCGGGTCTGGCGGGAACTCACATTGTCGGAGGCCGGCACAGCGCCAACGTCTTCGGTGTACTGAACGGCCTGATCGAAGATCTCAAGAACGACAACACCGAAAACCTCGACGCGAGCATCGACGGCCTGCAGAGAGCCGTCGATCAGATCGGAGGCGCCCTGGGCTTCTACGGCAGCACCCTGCGCCAGATCGGTACAACGATCGACAATCTGTCCGAGCTCGAGATCGTCAACACACAACGCCTCTCTTCGCATCAGGACGCCGACCTTCTCGATTCGATCAGCGAGCTGACAGCCGCCACAACCGCTGAGCAATTCACGCTGCAAGTGGCGGCAAGGCAACGGCCGAACCTCCTGGACTTGCTGGCATGACGGTACTCAGCTAAGCAAAAAAAAGCTCAGAACTTCCTCTTCAAGTCTTTCGTCCGGCCGATATGGATAACAGCGACGAACCTGTCAAAAACGCAGATCACACGGAAGTGATAGCGACAGTTCGATCGGCCCCAATGAAAAAGGAGGGGCGGAGACAATGACGACAAGTGAGGTTGGAGCAGTACAGTCCTCGGACATAAACGCTGCCCGCCAAAGCCCGCAAGGGCAAAGCGTGGAGCAGGCGGCCAAGAACCGCGAGCTGGTCAAAGCAATCAAGGCGATCAACGAAGGCCAAGGGCTCGGCCCCACCAGCGAACTTCGCTTCGGCTTCGACCGCGGCACGGGGCAGCCGCTCATCAAGATCGTGGATCGAGTCACGAACGAGGTGATCTCTCAAGTGCCTCCCGAGGTCACTCTGCGAGCTGCCGAAGTCCTCAAGCAGCTCAGCCAGGGAGAACGAGTCGCGTAGTCACAACCGCCAGCTACTCTTCGAAGGAACGGGGAGACGGAATACATGTATGCGCAAGAGTACGTGGACAATGAAGTCCTCAACGTGGAACCGCTCGAACTCGTCTGTCTGCTGTATTCAAAGGCGATCGAGAAGCTCCACCAAGCACGGGACCATCTGGCTGCCGACCGCCTGCCGGAACGCGGCGAGGCCATCGGTCTGGCGATGGAGATCGTCGTGGAGCTGAAAGGGTCGCTCAACGAGGAGGGCGGTGAAATCGCCGTCAATCTCGCCCGTCTCTACGACTACCTTATCGAGAAGCTTGCCGAAGCCCACGCCGAGCAAAAGATGGAATCGCTTAACGAATCATTGCGGCTGCTTTCGACGCTCCACGAAGGCTGGAAGGAAGCCCGATCGGCCCTGGCCGGAACCCTGGCTGGAAGCACCGACGCGGCCGTGGCGGCCTCGGCCGTCGTGCAGCCCGTGGCCGTTGAGGCGGCCGAAGCCGGCGTTGAGCGCGCCTGGACCGTCTAACCTGCCGCTTCCGATGCGCCTCCCGCATGCCGGCAGGGGGACGCGCGAAGCGCCGCGGATCACCGCAAGTCCAAGCTGGCAACGGAAACCGAGCCAATGAGCCTTCCACCCCTCAGTTTTACGGGATTCAGCGAATTCTCCGACCAGTTCGCGACCATCCTCGAGCACACGTTCGAGGTGGCGAGTCTGCCGATCCAAGGTCTGCAGACCGAGCAGACCCTGCTTCTCGCCGAGAAGCAAGAGTTGGGACAACTCGAGTCGCTCATTCAGGATCTCGAAGGCGAGTTTGCGAGTCTCGGCCTGTTAGGGGCTACCGCCGCGGTGACAGCCTCGTCGTCGACGGCAACGGTAGCTTCGGTGCTGGTGACCGGTACGCCAAGCCAGGGCTCCTTTGACATCGTGGTGACATCGGCAGCCTCGAGCGCGCAGGAGGCCAGCGTGACCGGCTTGGCCAACACGAACGTGGCTGCCCTGCGCGCTGACGGCCTTTATGACCTGACTCTCGATGCGACCACGACCAACATCGACCTGCTCACCATCGGCAGTGGCCGGACCGCGGGCACCACCGGCGCCACGACGCCCTCGCCGCCCGTCAGCGTGCAGATCGATTTCACGAACGGTCTTGCGGGAAGCATTACAGCCGATCTCAACAGCTTTTTCGTGGCCTCGCAAGCGCCGGCCACGATCGGGGCCGGCGACACCATCAGCGTGAGCTTCGTAAGCGAGGACACAACGATCAATGAAGGGATCACCACCGTCGCGCTGACAGGCTCCGAAACCACAGCGGACATCGCTACCCTTCTCAACGATCAGATCGCCGCTAACGCAAACCTGAACGGCAAGGTGAGTTTCAGCGACGAGGGCGGCAATCTGAAGCTGGTCGTGGCGGACACAGCCGGACAGGGTTTCACGTTCACCTCGTCGAGCACCGGTACCGTTGTCAGTGGGCTCGAAGCCGGTGGCACGGTCGGAGGCCATTCCGCTGAGGAGATCGCCGCGGCGCTCAATGCGCAAGTGGCGCTCAACCAGACCCTGGTCAGCGCCGGCGTTGCTTTTACCGCCGAAGGCGGCGAGGTACGCGTCACCGGCAATCAGGCGTTCGACATCACGGGCACCGACAGTGCGCAGGGCACCGGCTTCATCTCAGGGCTCGCAGGCACGCAATCGGTGTTGGGCTTTGCCAACACGCTCGAAGGTCTCCGAGACTACCTCAACACCAACACGACGACGCTCGGCGTCAAGGCGACGATCATCAACACCAGCAGCGATCCGGATAACCCCGAGTACCACCTGAATCTGACAGCGAACGAGACCGGCGCCACCACGCTGACCTTGAAGGACAGCGCCAGCGCCGATCTGCTGACAACCACCAACCAGGGTACCGACGCGGTGTTCACGGTCAATGGTCTGCCGGTGACGAACTCCGGCAACACGATCACCGACTTTTCGCCCGGCCTCACACTGACCATCGAAGACGCGGGCTCAACGACTGTGACCGTCGCCACGAACCGTGCCGCCGTCTCCAACACGCTCGCCGACATCACAATCTCTTATAACGCGCTGCTGGCTGAGATCAAGACTCACGTCGGAGAAGCCGCCGGCATTCTTTCCGGCAACATCGTCGTCCGGCAGGCGCAGCAGACGCTCCGCGACATCACGTCCTTTCAAGGCACGGGGTCAATCAAGTCGATGGTGGAACTGGGGTTGGAACTTGATGAGGACGGACTGTTGTCGCTGAACTCCACGACCTTCAACGCCCTGGCGGACGCCCAGGTGCTCGATGCGCTGACTTTCATCGGCGACACCACCACCGGATTCGCCGGCACCGCCTTCAGGCGCCTCAAGGACCTCGCTGATCCCGTCACGGGCCAGATTCAAACCGCGATCGGCTTCCTCGATGAATCTGACGCCACGCTGACAGACAAGATCGCCGAGACGCAAGAGCGCGTCGATCGGCTCATCGCGAATGTTGAGGCGCAGTTTGCGGCCACTGATCTGCTCTTGTCACAGTTGGAAACACAGCAGTCAACGTTGAAAACTCTGTTCGATGTCTTCCAGACCTCACAGCGGAACAACTAATGGCGACGCCATTCGAACTCGACGAGCTGATTGACCGGTTAACGTGGACCAGCGAAGGTCTGCTGCAAGCCGTCCAGAACCCCGCGTTCGATGCGGTAAGTCCTCTGCTGGACGAGCGTGCCGGCCAGCTAGCGTTGCTGAAGCAGTACGGCGCGGAAGGCGCCCTCTCACAAGCCCAGATGGAACGGCTTGAGCGGGTGTCTGATCTGGCCCGCGAGGCGCGCAAGCCCATGGCTATCAAACGCGAAGTCCTGCGCGGGAAGATCGCCGAGCTTCGCTCGACCCGCAGCGTGCAGAAGGCACTCAAGCCCTACCGGCCTACGCTCGGCCGCCGGCTGAACGTCCGTCTATAGCCGTTGCTTTATCGCGCTTGGCAGAAGCTGTCAATGGTTGCAACGATCTTGGCGGCGTCCGGGCGGTCGGAGGCGTCCCTGACGGCATACGTGGGCTCGATGGGAGCGGGCCTGCGCGCGCCCTCCCCGATCTCGATCGGCTTTGACCGTAACTGCTCGGCCAGACGCGCCAAGCAGTCACTAAGCTCCGACGACTCCATCCGGTCGGCCAAGGCCACGAACGTGGCGTCTTCCCACGAGTAGATGTTCGCCGACGGCGGCAGTTCGGCGCGCAGGATTTCCGAGAACGCCTGTAGGACCTCCGCGGCCGCCTCGTCCCCGTAACGGCGCGCGATGGCATCGACCCTTTCGACCCTCACCATCGCGAAGGCAAAGGCCTGTTGACGGTCGAGCAGTTCTTCCAGATAGCTCTCGGCGTGCCGCCTGGAAGGGAACCGCGACAGCGGAGCCGTCGAGACGAGTTGCCCGACGGCCTTGGCTTTGGATTGCGCCTGATCCAAGCCGGCCTGCAGATCGCTGATCGACTGCCGGCTCACGGTTTCCTGCTGGGTCACGGTCCCCTTGAGCTGCTTGAGATGCACGGAGAGGGCGCGGCGCAGTACGGAGATGTCATCGATCTCCCCAATGGCCTTGAGCGTCTCGACCGATCGGTGCAGGTTGTGGTAGTAGTCGCGGTTCGACTCGTCGAGCTTGGCTGCGGTTTCCGCGAGCAGCGCGATGATGGCGGTGAGTTCGCTTTCGCGCTCACGGAGGTAGGTCTCCATCGCGTCCCAGCGCGCGTTGAGCATCCGAAGGATGTCCGCCCGCGCCCGGTCCACGCCTTCGCCGTCCTTTTGCTTTCGGAGCGAGGCCACCCATCTGGACAGCTCTTCCCCGCCCTCTTGCTTCGATGCCGGCGCACGCATGCGGTCCCGTGACAGTGCAAGCGTTTCTTCAATGACCTGAAGATACGCCTCGAACAACTTCGCGGCCTCCGGAGAGCCACCGAGGTGTTTCTTAATTGAAATCATCGCCATCGCGAGAACCTTGACATGATGAAGATCGGCAGATTCCAGACGTTCCGTGAGGAGCGGCTGAGGGCGACATGCTCAGGACGCCCACGCCCGGCCCGGAGCATTTTCCAATCCAAGAATGATCCTGAAATGGGTCTGGACAGGTGAGGGCACAGGGTGGGTGGTGATCTCCTTTCTAGCGGGATCAGGGCTGGGCCTCTCGAGGGG
>JAKZVK010000342.1:0-2813 GCA_047516085.1 Bryobacterales bacterium | reverse complement strand
GGCGCTCAAGTGGGGCGACCTGCTGCAGTCGAACCGCAAGTACCTGGGCGAGAAGGGTATGTGGGCGTTCCGGCAATGGATCCGCGACGCCATCTCGGTCAATCAGCCCTACAACGAAATGGTGCGCGAGCTGATCACCGCGACCGGCAGCACCTATCAGAATCCACCGGCGAACTTCTTCCGCGTCAACAAAGACCCGAAAGAGGCGATGGAAAAAACGTCGCAACTGTTCCTCGGCGTGAGGATGATGTGCGCGCAGTGCCACGATCACCCCTTCGAGCGCTGGACGCAGAACCAGTATTACCAGCTCGCGGCCTTCTTCGCCGCGGTGGGCGTCAAACCCGGCTTCGACAGCGACGAGGAGATCGTTTACCTCAAGCGCGGCGACAAGGACATGAAGCACCCCAAGACAGGCCGCGTCATCGAGCCGGAATACCTGATCGCAAGCGCGGCGGGCCCGCCGATCGGGTCGGTGCGCGATCGCCGTCAGGCCTTGGCCGAGTGGCTGACCTCGGAAGAGAACCCCTTCTTCGCCCGCGCCATCGTCAACCGTCTGTGGAGTTACTTCTTGGGCCAAGGGATCATCGAGCCGGTGGACGACATTCGCGCGTCCAATCCGCCTATCAACGAAGCGCTACTCCAGGCCCTGGCTGACGACTTTGTCAGAAGCGGCTACGATCTGCAACACGTCATCCGGACAATTGTGAACTCGCGGACGTACCAGGCCTCGATCACCCCGAACCAGTGGAACGAGAACGACGACCGCAACTTTTCGCACTTCTTCCCGCGGCGTTTGACGGCTGAGTCGATGCTCGACGCGCTGACGGTCGCCACCGGATCGCGGCCCGAGTTCGCCGAAGTCCCGCCGGACTTCACCGCCCAAGAGCTGCCCGATCCGCACATCGGCAAGGGCGGTTTCCTCGATACCTTCGGGCGGCCTGAGCGCGAGTCCGCCTGCGAGTGTGAGCGCCGCAGCGACGTGAGCCTGCCGCAAGCGATGAGCCTGATCAATGGCCCCACTCTGGCCGAAGCTATCGCCGACCCCGAGGGCCGCGTCTCCAAGCTGATCATCGCCGGCACGCCCGACCGCGAGCTGATCGAAGAGCTCTATCTTGGCGCGTTCAGCCGGCTCCCCACCCCGAGCGAGCTGGACAACGCCCTGACGTACCTAAAGAAAGGCCCCAGCCGCGCCTCCCGCGCCCAGGATCTACTCTGGGCCCTCGTCAACAGCAACGCCTTCCTGTTAAACCGATAGGCAGGCACGACCGTAGACCCGCCACTCAGAGCCGCGGGCGTGAGCCCGCGTTGATCTGTTCCACGCTCCCTATCCGCTGCTAGAGCGAGAGGGGCCGACGGATCTGGGGGTGCGGGCGCAGTACGGCTTCCCCTACACCGAGGCGGGCGCGGCGGGCCGTCGCGTCAGTTCGCACCGCCCGGCCGCCCAATCCAAAATCTCACGGGTCGGTAAAGCCAGACCCCAGACCCTCCGGAACATCAACATGGCCGCCTCGTGGCTGCCGGGGTCAATGGTCGTACAGGCATCTTCGGCGATCACCACGTGAAAGCCCCGATCCGCGGCGTCGAGCGCTGTCGTGAAGACGCACATATCAGACGCGATTCCCGCCACAACCAAGGTTTCGACTTTCATGTTGCGGAGCAGCAGTTCGATCGCGGTTGAGTTGAAGGCGCTGCTGGTGTTCTTGTCGAGTACGAGTTCACCGGGCAGAGGCTGGAGCCTCGGGTCGATTTGATGGCCGGGTGTGCCGGCGGCGGCCAGATGTCCCGACTGGCGCTCCGACGCAGCTAATGCTACCCGCTCGCGGCTGCGCCGCCGTTCGATCAGGTCCGAGCCGTCGGGGAGCAGGCTGCCGTGGCGGGTAAAAATCACGCGTTGGCCGAGACGCCGGAATTCCCCTACCAGCGTGCGGGTCTGGTCAAGCGCCAGCTCTACTCGGCGGCGATAGGACGCGAACAGGCCCTCATCATGTACCTTCAAACTGTGGACCAGGTCGCCGGCCGGGTCGATGCAGTAGTTCTGCATGTCAATGACGCACAGCGCCGTGGTCTCCCGATCCAGCGGCAGATCGAATCCCAGACACGAGCTGGGCCACTCCTCGTCGTCTAGGAAACGGATTGTCTTTCCAGCCATGGCGGCAGTACCTCCCAGGAGAGAGCTCGTTGGCGTGCACCTTGGCGGCGCGGTTCACATGGTAGCGAACGGGGCCCCCGGTAAGTAAACCGACCGGCCACGGCTCGCTTCCCTAATCCGCCCGTAAGCCTCGAGAACAGCTGTGCGCCCCGGCACGGTCTGGAGTGGGCCGAAAAGGGCTCAGTCCCCTTTAAGGTCTTTAAGGTCTCAGGATGAACACGAGTCTTTCCTGGTGGTACTTGGAGCCTTAGAGTTCGGGGGAAGTTGTTTAAGTCGTCAGGTTAAGCTGTCAGTGTCAGAGGAATCTTGCCGCGGCTGCGCGAACTCCCTTCCACGCCGGCTTCCATAACTGGATGATTTTCAAACACTTGTAGGTAGGGTATGGTTTGGCCGCGGAGTTGCACTCCTCTGGAACCGTGAGCCGGCAGTCAGATATGCGGAGTTTGGAAACCGCAGTAGTACTGTGCCAGACAGGTAGCACGACGGATAGCCAGGCACACAGTTGATCTCCCAATCGGGGAGATATTGTCAAATGTTGTGGACGGGGCGGGTCAGGCGGCGCGTTGTGGAACCATCACTCCATCCTTGAATTTCTTTCCTTCTAAGACGTGGACAATCACCTCCGAGCCGTTGAGTCTGCGCCAGCGAGCCTCCGCTTGACGGG
>JAKZVK010000341.1:0-6980 GCA_047516085.1 Bryobacterales bacterium | reverse complement strand
ACGACACCCAGCTTGTGAGACGCTTCAGCCATCTAAACCACTAGGGTATCGAAAAGCAGGTCAGGAACCGGCGCACCTTTACGGTTGTGGCCCGGGGCTTCACGCGAGGCCGCGCGCATCGACGGTCGGTTTCTGGGCGTCTGCCCGCCCGGCGAGAGTGTGAAAAAGCGCTTCGTACCGATCGGTCACGGCCTCCCAGTCGTAACGCCGCCGTACCCATTCCAGCGCCGATCGTCCCATCGACTGGCGTTCTTCCCGTGGCATCCGCGCGATCGATTCCAACGCGCCTGCGAGTTCAGCTTCATCCTTACTGAAGGCGACGCCGACCTCCCCGGCCACCTCGCGGTTTTCGGGCGTGTCGAGATAGAGGACCGGACAGCCGCGCCCCATCGCTTCGATCAACGCCGGGTGCGTGCCCCCGACCTCCGTCGCGTGCACATAGGCAAGGCAGTGCGACTGTAGTTCCTGATAGCCCTGGCCGTAGATCGCGCCGGGGAACAAGATTCGGGAATCGTGGGTCGCCTTGACTTGGCGAATGTACTCCTCGGCGTAGGGGGCGTCTCCCACCATGACAAGCTTCTTATCGAGCGACGTCTTCTCGAAGGCCTGCACGACCAAGAGAGCGTTGTTCTCAGGCTCCATCCGGCTGACGTAAAGAAAATACTCATCCGGATGCAGCCCGAGCCGGTCGAGTGCCTCGGTCGTTGCCACCTTGCCTGTTTCGGCCCCGTAGGCGATGAGGTGCGTCTTGCGGTGGTAACGCCGTGCGTAGTAGTCCTGAATCACCTGGGCGTCGGCGACGATCTCGTTGGGAAACCAGGTCGCTAGCCGTTCCGAGAGGCGATACCAGCCTCGCGCCAGCGCGTTCCACTTGCGCCGCTGCCGCTCGATGCCGTCGACGTTGAGCACGGCCGGCATCCGGAGCAGGCGGGGCAGCCAGGTGAAGACCGCATTCGCTCCGTTGCAGTAAAGGACAACGTCGAAGCGGTGCACCAGCAGATGCAGAGTCGAAAGAAAGGTGTGGAAAACCGTATCGAAGTACTTGTGGGGGATGGTCGGTAGCAGCGCCAACCGGACGCCGCGGTAGTTGCGGTCGCGCTTGGTGACGTTGTTGGTGCGGCAGTAGACGGTAACTGCGTGCCCGCGCCGAGCAAGCCTCACCGACAGCTCTTCGGCGAAGGTCTCAAACCCACCGTAGTTTGCTGGAATGCCGCGCGTGCCCAGGAGGGCGATTCTCATCTGGAATCAGAGTTCGCGAACGCTGACCGGCTCGACGACGTCCGCCTGTGCCTGCGTCAGGGGCAGGCTGACCGGCGAGAAGCGGAACCACTGGGACATGTAGGCGTCGTCGACGCGCCGCCGTTGCTGAATGATGCGGCGCTTCTTCATCGCGCCCTCGAACTGCTTGCCGAGGAGGTAGAAGGCCTTGAGCGACGAGTGCTCGATCAACAGGCAATAGAAGATGATGCCGGCGTCCCGGAACGTGATGGGAAGCAGGTTGCGTAGATAGACGCCCGCCGTGATGTTCTTCACACGCATCAGGAAGCGGTTTTTCACAGAGTGCATGTTGATCTCGGGGGGTAGGTACCGCCTCATCCCCGGACGCAGCTTGCGTACATGATAGCCGCACGCGGTGGGGGCATAGATACATTTCCATCCCAGCAGTTGCGCCCGCCAAGCGACGTCGGCGTCTTCACGATAGGTGAAGAAATCGGAGTCGAAGAACTCATTCTCGACCGAGATGTCTACGATCATCTCGCGGCGGTAGCAGGCGGCAGCCGCCGTGGCGCCGAATACGTACTCGTAGTTCAAGTAGTGGCCGTTGTCGGTTTCGAGGCAACCGCGGTCGAAGTGTCGCTGCATCGGCGTGAAGTACATGCCGGTAGAGTCGACAACTCTTTGGTCGGGGATCTCGAACGAGGCGTCCATCATCAACAGCTTGCCGCACATCGTCCCCACGCGCGGATCGACCGAGGCTTGCTCCATCAGGTTCGAAACAAACGTGGGCAGCAGCATGACGTCGGGGTTGAGCGTCAGCACCCAATCGCCTCTCGACAGCCCGATCGCTTGGTTCTGCGCCCCGGCGAAACCGAGGTTCTCTTCGTTGTAAACGATGGTGCAGCGGTCTTCGAACCGCTCCAGAATGTCGGGCGTGCCGTCGGTCGAGGCGTTATCGATGACGATCAACTCGGTGTTCGGATAGCGTTGATCGAGGACGGAGTCGAGACAAGAGCGGATGAACCGTCCGCTGTTGTATGTGACGATGGTAACCGAGACCAGTTCTTTAGGGATCATGGACTTCAACTTGATTTGTAAGCAGCGGGGGACGTGCTTTCCATTTGAATGGCGGTGCTTGCGCCCTGGAAAGGACGGGTGTCCGCGATCAGCTTGATGACCTCTCGGTAGGCGTCACGCTCCTGGCTAGTTTTCGACCCTAAGACACAGTACAACCACCGGCACACGACTCCCCCCATGACAGCAGCGTGAAGCCGGCGACAGGTCCACGTGGGAAAGTGCTTGTAGTTGAATCGTAAGAGATTACCATACCAAGCAAGATGTCTCTGCCGCACGTCGAGCGAAGGTACCGAATGCGCCCCGCTGTGCTCGGCGATCGAGGCGGGCACGTAGCGGATGGCATGTCCGGCCTGACGGATACGCATGCAGAGATCGACATCTTCGAACCAGAGCGGGTGGAACCGTTCGTCGAGATAGCCGACTTGGTCAAGTACGTCCCGTCTCAGCATCAAGAAAGCGCCGGCGGGCTGCTCGACTTCCTGCGCCTGCTCTGGGTCAAACTCCACGCAACGGTAGCGCCGGTTGACCGGGTTCGACCGCCACATACGATTAATTCCCAGCACTTCGAAGGCCAAAGTGGTAGCGGTCGGAAACCGGCGGACGTTGAAGCCGGCTTGGTGTTGGCCGTGCTCATCCAGCAGCCTGCCCGCGGCGGCGCCGACGCCGGATTGAACGCATGCTTCCACGAGTGGCTCGACGCTCGTCTTGAGCACCGCATCGGGATTGAGCAGTAGCACAAAGGGACAGCGCGTGGCGTGAATACCCTGGTTGGCCGCTGCTGCGAATCCCCGATTGTCCGGATTGCGGACCAGCTTCACTGAGGGGAACTCGTCGCGAACAACCTCAGACGTGTCGTCGGCCGACGCGTTATCGACGACGACCACTTCGCCGCAGCGGCCAGCGGCGTGCAGGCAGCAGCCGATCACCGAAGCGGAGTTGTGCGTCACGATCACCGCCGCGACATCGGAGGTCATGCCGGAACTCATGGCTGCCCCCCCGCTGTGCCCCACGCGGTACCGCCACTCGCGCCATGGGCCAGCCGAAAGTACCACTTCCAATAGGTGTCCCAGCCCGTGGCGCGTTGCACCCGCAGGATCTCGGCCTCGGTGGACTCGAGGACGGCACCCAATCGTTGCGGCTGCTTGCGCAAGGCTTGCGAACCTCGGCGAGTCCCGCGCCAACGAGCCACTCCCCGGACGAAGCCACGTGCCCAGCCGACCGCGCGGCCACGCGACAACGCCAGCAGAGCCCACAGTAGTTGCGCCACCAAGATGGGCCACGCGAATCGCAGCAAGAGCCTTCCCGGATAGAACTTGCCAAGCAGAAGCAACTGATGACACGTCAGCCATTCGACCATCCGCGGGCTCCACGCCCCGGCGGTGTCGCTGCCGCGGTGATACGCCACGGCTTCAGGTACGTACCGCCCGGGAAGGTCCTCGATGGCGGCTCGAAAACCGAGATCGACATCCTCGAGGTACGCAAAGAGGGATTCATCGAGCAGCCCCACCCGGTCGAAGAACGCCCGGCGGATCAATGTGGCGGTGGCCGACGGGAAGTAAGTCGACCGCGATTCCGTGAAGGCGGCTCCGTCGGCTTTGCCATGACCCAACCGCCAGGACGTACCGCCGCGGCAAACGGCATCCCCGGCGCCATCGACTTGCCCTCGGTTGTCGTGCTGCAGCATTTTGCCTGTGGCGAACCAAACCTGGGGGTCACTCATTGTGGATAGCAACTCGGAGAGCCAGTTCGGCGTCAGCTCAACATCGTTATTGAGCAACACAACGTACTCGCCGGCCGACGCCTGGATGCCACGGTTGAGCGCCCGGCTGACACCCTCGTTGCGGGCAAGACACAGGACGTTGACTCCGGACTGACGAGCCACTTGGACGGAACTGTCGGTCGAGCCGTTATCCACGACCAACACTTCCATCTGGATACCCGCCGGCAAAATCTGCTCTCGTAGCGACGCCAACAGGCGCTCGAGCAGATAGCGGCGGTTCCAGTTCGGGATAATAACTGAGACCGTCACCTGACCCTTTCGGGCAGATTAACAGACGCGGTTCAAAGGCGGGCATCTCTTGGATACCACAATCTTTATGTGCCGGGCAACTGTGAACCTTCTCGGGCCGGCACTACTTCTTCATGCCGGGGTAAAGCGAGCGGGCAGCCAGGATGTGGGCTTTGCGCGCGCCCAGTTTGGGAGAAGCGTAGAATCCGACCGTGGCGTTGAGCCGAACGAAGTAGGCGTCGCCGGGCTTCGCGGGATGGCGGCCTTCGACGCCGTCGATCCCGCCGCCCGCCACCATATCTCCCTCCCCGTCGAGCAACAGGTAGATCTCCTCTTCCTTGACGTGGTGATGGGGATGGTTTGTTCCCCCGGCGTCGAACTCCATCACAAACAGGCTGGTTAGCACCTGCGCCGTCGCGAGCAGGTCGCGCTTGCTGTTGACGTCGCCCATCAGTAGCTGATAGCGAGTCGATGGTGGATGTCCAGAGAGCACTTGTTTCTTGGCTTGGTCGACGTTGGCGATCGGAAGCTTGGCGGGCGCCTCAGTCTTGCTTCCCGAGGGAATACGGTAACCCATCACCACGATCCGAAGCGGCTGGTCGGAAGGGTTGGCCGCCGCGTGTTCGACTCCGGGCGCCAGGTACATGAAGTCGTTCTTCTTGACCGCGGTCTCCACCCCGCCATAGTTGACTCGGCCCTCGCCATCGAGCACGAAGTAGACCTGCTCTTCGGAAGGACGATTCACTGGCGCGCTGGCCCCACCGGGATCAATCGTCAACACCCCGTACCGGGCCACCCCTTTCGCGATTCCGCCCTGTGAATCACCGTCGCCGAATAGTGGCTGGTAGCGGCAACTCGCGGTGGTGAGATCCGAGGGCTGTGGCTCAATGTCCGAGACCCGACGATAGAGGAACGTGGGGTCTACCGGCCTCTCGGCGGCGAAACATACTCCCAATCCAACAGTGAATCCAAGGGCGGTGCTGATCAAGGTGGCGCGCACCATTCGGCTCGGCGATCTCGGCATGGCGGGTCGACTCCCGAGGCCATCCTATCAGAAGTCAGCGGCTACGCAGTTCGAATCCAACATCGGAACCATCGGGGTTTTCGAGTCGGCCTTGGCCTGTAGGCGTTGCCGTTTGTGCGCTGTGGTGGGCGGTGATATACTCATGGCGGCTTCATGCCGGCGAATGCTATGTGATTGATAATGTTCCTATTGCAAGCCGGAAGGGGGTGCTGTTTTGCTCGACCTCTGGATCGTACGCGGCGTTTTCTTGGCGGTTTTCAGCCTGCTCTCATACCACGTTCAACCCTTCGGTCTTGAGCGGATTCCCGCGGCGGGGTTCGGGCTCGTCTCCGGGGTTGCCATCATCGTCTTCGAGATTCGCCTGCGCAGGGCCAGTCTCAAACGCCTGATCGGGGCCGCGATCGGCTCGATTCTCGGCATTTTGGGCGCCTTCCTGATGAGTCTTGTGCTGGGCTCGAGTCTCGAGTCCGACAGCGTCGCGTTCTTCCAACTGGGCGTGATGCTGCTGATGACCTACGTCGGCTTGGTGGTTGGGGCCGCCAAGGGGGACATGCTCAACCTGGGTGCGCTGGGGGGGCTGTTCGGGGGCGAAAAGACCGCGAAGAAATCCTACAAGCTCCTCGACACAAGCGTGATCATCGACGGCCGTATCGCCGACGTGGCCGAACTGGGCTTCATGGACGGTACGATTGTCGTGCCGCAGTTCGTCCTGTGGGAGTTGCAACTCGTCGCTGATTCCGCCGATGCTCTGAAGCGAAACCGCGGACGGCGCGGGCTCGACATACTGCAGCGAGTACAGAAGATTGCCGGCATCGACGTGCAGATCTTCGAAACGGATTACCCCAAACTCAAAGAAGTCGATCTCAAGCTGATCGAAATGGCCAAGGAGTTCGACGCCAAAATCGTCACCAACGACTTCAATCTCAACAAGATCGCCCAACTCCAAGGCGTATCCGTACTCAACATCAACGAGTTGGCCAACGCGCTCAGGCCCGTCGTCCTGCCAGGTGAGACCATGCGGGTCTTCATCCTCAAAGAGGGCAAGGAATACAACCAGGGCGTGGCGTACCTCGATGATGGCACGATGGTCGTCGTGGACAACGCGCGGCGGCAGATCTCGAGGACCGTCGAGATCACCGTGACCAGCGTGCTGCAGACCACCGCCGGGAAGATGATCTTCGGGCGCTTCGAGGAAAAGCCTCAAGGCTCACAGGCGGCACACGCCGCTCCCGCCCGGCCCGTTCCGGTGGCGAAGGGCGGGCACTAGGTCCCCGGCGCGCGCGGGTGATCGGGAAAGAGCGGGATGAAAGTCGTTGCGATCATTCCAGCCGCCGGGCTGGGCACTCGCATGGGCAAGGCTTCGCCGGAGTTCTCCGGCACCAGCCGAAAGCAGTTCATGCTGCTCGATGGCGCGCCCATTCTTATCCACACCATCCGCAAGTTTGTGGCAGCGGGGCCCGTCTCCGAGATTCTCGTCGCGGTTCGGCACGAGGACATGGCTGCGTTCGGCGAGCAACTCGAGAGTGAGAACTACGGCAAGCCGGTACGGCTCATCGAAGGCGGGCGCAACCGGCAGGAGTCAGTGGGCAACTGCTTGGCGCACGCGCCGGCGGACGCCGACGTGGTTGCCGTCCATGACGCGGTGCGGCCCTT
>JAKZVK010000340.1:0-17846 GCA_047516085.1 Bryobacterales bacterium | reverse complement strand
CCGCGAGAACTGGCATCGCACCTTGCATACCTACATCGCGAACAACATCGACGCACGCCACCTGATCGCGGGCGAGACGGTGAACGATCCGGGAAGCTGGTCGAGCTGCCCTCCGCACAAGCACGACCGCGACAACCCGCCTGCCGAGGTGCCGATGGAAGAGGTCTACTACTTCCAGCTCGAGCCGAAGGAAGGCTTCGGGTTCATGCGCATCTACTCCGATCCGGCCGACCCCGAGCCTTTCGATTACGCCTACGCCGTCGAGGACGGCGACACGGTCATGATCCCGCGCGGCTATCACCCGGTGGTGGCGTTCCCCGCCTACACGTTGAACTACACATGGATACTGGCGGGTGAAGGCCGCACCTACGGTGCCTGGGCCGATGATCCCCGCTACGCTTGGATCAAAGAAGGGTAGCCGACCCACCACAACGGAGCCGCGGATGTGAATCCGCGGGCGCGCGGGCGAACGCCCGCGCTGGGCACGGCGTGCCGTGCCCCACATTGCGAACGGACGGCGAGCGTGCCGGGTGAATCATTCCTCGGGAACGCGGGTACGGTCGTGGGGCTCGAGCTGGAATCGCCACTCGAGCGGAACTTCTTCAGGCAGATAGCACAGCTTGTCGTCGCAGGCCTGATAGCGGAAAGAGCCTTGGATGACCACTTCGCCGAGCTCGTTGGTGAGCGACGCGAGATCATCGGCCTTGCCGAGCAACACGTCGGCCATCAGCCGGAACGAGCCGTTGTAGACCGGCACGATCTCCTGGATCGCGGGCAAGTGCAGCAGATCCGAATCCGGGTAAGCGGGAGGGAAGTAGCGCAGGCCGGTGGCGTCGGCCATCGACCACGCGATGGGGATATAGCCTTCCACGCCAGGGGCATACACATGCATCTTCGGATTCAGGTGCACGTCGAGAACCAGCGCCACGCGGTTCTCCGCGCGCACGATCTCATCGCTCGCCCAGGTGCTGAGGCGCAGATGATTCGTCGCGTGCTCGCTTCGCGGCGCTGCCGATTCGCCCTGTAATTCGCGCACGAGGATGTTGCCGGCGGTGAGGCGGTCGGCCGGGTCCTGTTCGAGAAACTTGGCCGTGACGCGCCCCTGCTCGTCAATCAGCAGGCGGCACGCCTGGGCGACGCCGTAGAAGCGATGGCTGGCGGGGACCGCTTCGTTGAGCAACCCGAAAGCGCGGATCGCTTTCGAGTCGGGATCGGAGAGCAGCGGGTAGGTGATGCCGGCGCGTTCGGCGAAGTGACGCAGGACGTCGGCCGAGTCGAACGTGACCGCGGCGACGTGGATGCCCTCTTGCTCGAAGTTCTCTCGCTGCCGCTCGAGTTGAACGAGTTGGTCTTTGCAGTAGATGCACCAGTCGGCCGAGCGTTGGAAGACCAGAAGCAGTCCTCGCGGACCACGCAGGGATTCGAACGTCTGTGGGTTGCCCTGCTGGTCGGCGAGCTCGAACGGCGGGATGCGCGCGCCGATTTCGAGGCCCGGGGGTTCAGGGTGTGCCGGTTGCGCGAGCAGGGGAGGTCCGAGCCCGAGAGGCACCAGCAGGAGAGAGAGTAATGCCGCGCTGAGGATGAAAGGTCGCAAGGCTGCCCGGCTCACCAGGGGTCGCTTCTCAGCTATTAGGTTAGCGGAGTGAGGAGTAGCGCCTGCGGTGTGTGCGTGTTCCCCACCTGTCGGGTGTTGGAAAAGTAAAGGCTCAAACGCCCCTGCCGGGGCTCGGACCCGTGGTTGGATGGGCCAGGTTGCGCCGAGCGGCAACCGCGGACTTCCGTCCGCGGCTCGGAAGCTTCGATGGCGCGGTCGCGACGGGCCGCGGCATCACAAATCCGTCTGTAAGGATTCTGACGAATCGCTTGGGTCAGCGGCCGGAACGCCCGACGAAGAGCGGCAGGTAATGTCCCAGGGCATAGCCCAGCAGAGCCACGGCCAGGGCGATCCCGAGGTGTGCCATCGCGATGTGAGGGGCGGTGTGAAGGCTGCATCCGAAATGAAGAACGGTCATGCCCACCAGGCCGGCCATCAGCCCCGCCCCCGCGCCGGCCACCCCCAGCGATAGGACGGCCCCGCGGCGCAGAAGCAGACTAATCAAAGCCGCGGCGGGGAACGAGTACATCAACCCGGTTCGGAAGCACATCCAGCTCTGGGGCAGGAACGTGCCGCTCACGTCCCAGGGGAAGGCGACGGCGACGGCGAGGAACAGCGCCGCCAACAACGACAGGAACAGCCGCGCAGGCGTGAGCAATCGCGGCGAGCCGGGGACCATCTCGCGGCTCAGCGTCACCGACAATAATAGGATGACCGCGCCGACCACGCCCAGGATGGCGGCAAAGCGAAAAGCGCCCATCTCGAGCGCTCCACCGACGCCGGTGATCGCGATGAAGATGCCCGAGAGGGCCGCGTAGATCAGCAGGAAGGCAGCCGTCAACCGCGCAGCACCGGGCAGAGGCCGGACCGCCTCGAGCGAGCCCACGACCGATGACTTGATCTTGGCTTCGACCTCGGGGGCGACACGTTCGGACGAGTCGTGCCGGGTGAGAAAGTCCCACACCTTGCGGCAGGGGGCGCACTTCTCCAAGTGCTCACGGACGGCCTGGGGCAGTTGGCCCCAGCCTTCCGGCGGCGTGCGGTGAAGATGTTCGCCGGCTTGAGAGCACGTAATCGCGTCGTTCCCGCCTTGGAGGAGTCCTGCAGCAGGGCTCGCAGTTTCTCGTACGCCCGGTGCGCCTTCTGCTTGACGGCGCCCACGGTGGTGCCGGTGGCGTTGGCGACCTCCTGGAGAGTCATTCCCGAAACTTTTAGCATTCTTATGACCACTTGCTGGCTTTCGGGCAGTTGCTCGAGTAGCCGCCAGATGTCATAGTCCGCTGCATCCGGTCCCCGGCCGAACGATTGCCGCGGCTCGACCGGCTCATCGAAGGCCAGCTCCTTGGCGTCGATCCGTTTCCGGCGGCGATAGGCGTCGATGCGCGTGTGGCGCGCAATCGCGAAGACCCACGGCAACACGGGACTGCCCGGCCGGTAGGTGTGCCGCGCCTTATGGATCCGAAGCCAGCAATCCTGCAGCATGTCTTCGGCGAAGGAGCGCGTCTGCAGCGGTCCAGCCAGGAACCGCAGCAACATAGGCGACACGCTTTCGACCAACGCGGAAGCGGCGTCTCGGTCCGCATTCTGATAGCCCGTCATCAACTCCCGGAGGCGCGCGGCGTCCGGACGTTCCTCGGCTTTTGCTGAGGCCGCGCCCGTCTCCACCGCCGACACCGAGGTCGTCACCGAATCCGCACGCGGGGACACACCCCCGCCATGAGCTGCCTCGCCTTTTGGTTCGCCGCCGTCAGGCATGAGGTTACGGGACGAGAGTCACCCGAAAAAGAGCGAACGACCACTCGGGGCGCAGGCTGGAGCGCCGCCTGGAAACTGCTCGTTGACCCTTGACACCCATGGTACACTTTCGGCGCAGGGCGGCTTACTGGCAAAGGCTCGTTTGCGGCGAGGGCTGCGGTTGCCAAGATTTCCCTTGCCAATAAGGAGGTTCGTCCGTATAATCGTTACATTCCCGCACGGCTGCCGGGCACGGGGGTGCTGCGGCGGCATCGTTTGGCGATTTCGCAAACGGGGTTCGATAGCGGCGTAGGCCGCTGTTCCTCAAACGGCTAGCCACTGGGACACGGTTGGTCGTTCCCGCTCGAGGGACGAAGCAGAGGGCTTGGTTTTTTGGCTCCGCTCGTAAGCAAGAACCTGTAACCAGATCGGTTTGCGCTGGGTCTAACAGACCTGGATCAAAACGACGATATAGTGACTTGCCCGCCGCCCTGTGGGCACGTCGGACTGGAAGGTGCATCATGGCGAAAGGGACAACGAAGGCTCTAAACAAGGCTCAAATCAGGCGCTTCAAGGGCATGCTCGAAGCAAAGGCCGAGGAGATCCGCCAAAACCTGCAGTCGGTGAAGGCCGCCAAGGCGCTCGCCCGCGGGGAAGAGCCTGTGAATATGGAAGAGCTGCCGGGGCAGAGCCACGAGGAGTGGATCTTCCTGAACCGCAACAACATCGATGCGATGCTGTTGCGGGAGATTCAAGAAGCCCTGAGCCGCATTGAAGAGGATGGGTTCGGCATCTGCCTGGAGTGCGAGGAGAGCATGTCGCTCAAGCGATTGCAGGCGATTCCGTGGGCGCGCTACTGCGTCGCGTGCCAGGAAGAACTCGCGGGTTATCCCGAAGAGTCGACCCGGCAGAAGCGCTCGTACTCGTTCTGACGCGAAGGCGAAACGCAGCCTTCGACGCAATCCAGTCACGGCACTTTGAAAAAAGTTTCGGGCCTCGATCAGGGCTCCCGGCCATCAGGCTTGGGGGCCCTTTTCCATTGCGGCCAACTCATCGAGATCCAGCGTGCCGGTATAGATCGCCATCCCAAGGGCGCAGTGAATGCCGAGCCCGGTGAGTTCTTCGATCTCCTCGAGGGAGGTGATGCCCCCGGCCGCGGTGAGTTCCTTGCGGGTGGCTTGCCGTAGGCGGCGGTACCAACCGAGGTCGGTACCTTCGAGCATGCCCTCTTTATCCACGTAGGTGCAGAGAAAGCCGCCGCAGTAGGGTTCGAGAGTGGCGATCACATCTTCGGCGGAGAGCGCCGTCGCTTCCCGCCATCCTTTGACGACGATCCGCCCGCCTTTCGAGTCGAGGGCCAACAGAACGCGGCCGACACCGACAGCCTGGCCCAGTTCGTCCAGGAAAGCCTCGTCGACTCCGCCATCCTTGTAAGCGGCCGTGCCTACGATGACCTTGGAAGCGCCTGCCTCGACCAGCGCGAGCGCGCGCTCGACCGAACGCACTCCGCCGCCGACGCGCGTCACCGCCTGCGATGCCAGGTGCCGGACGATGTGATCGTTCGAGCCCTTGCCCATGGCAGCATCGAGATCGATCACTTGAATTTCGGGGAAGGCGGAGAACTTCCGGAGCATCGCATCGGGCGGGTCGCCTTCGAGCGCCTTGTCACGGCCCTGGATGAGCTGCACCACCTTGCCCTCCATCAGGTCGATGCAGGGAATGATCACCGCGGCACCTCGCTGAGGCAGCGCACCGCTTCCGTTGCGTAGAAGCGGACGGCGTCAGGGATGTTGGCATCTCGGGCGGCGACCTCCGCGAGAGTGAACCAACGGATGTCGTTGTGCTCGGCCTCGGCCAGTGTCACGCGCTCCGTCGCCGCGCGGGCGAAGTAGATCATCCCCAAGTGATGGTGCTCTCCGGAGATGTGATGCACGTCGAGGTGCGTGGGGGCGATGAGAAAGCGCGTGCCGGGGCAGTCGAGGGATGGACGCTCACCGTACAGCTCGATGGTCAGTCCGCTCTCCTCGGCGACCTCGCGCAACGCGGCTTGCTCGGGATCTTCACCTGGATCGATATGGCCGCCGAGAGGTAGCCACTTGCCCAGTTGCTTGTGGTCGACCAGCAGCACCTTCTCGTTGCACACCACGAAAACCGAGACGGTGAAGTCGAGGTAGTAGTTGAGGTGCGGCATCGAGGAGCGGCGGCTCGCAACGTGTCGCGAGGAAACCGTTAGTGTAGATCAGATGCAGAGGATGCCTAGCGTCCACTTCGAGTCTGAGGTGGCGTAAGCCAATCCGGCAAGCGTCTGCCGCTATTTGGACAGGCTCACTGCCGGGTCCTCCGCCACCACCCGATCGCTCCGCGGCCCGATGTGAATATGCGGACCCGTTGACTGCCCCGGTACGCTGCTGCGGAACGCGATGAACGGGATCTCCCACTCGTAGAGCAACTCGATCAGGAAGATGCCTTCCTCATCATCGGGATGGACCGCCACGTCGAGCCGCCCGGCGTGGTCGAACCCCATCGACCGGTGCATCTCCGTCTCGCCCCGCGCGCTGATCGGAAGCGCCTGGCCAAACTGGCTGAAGAATGCCGCATCGATCGCGAGCGTATCCTCTTCCCAGCTCGCTCCCGCGACCTCCGAGGAGAACGCCAAGTCTTCTTCCTCCAACTCGTCCAGCCGGTCTTCGGCGCGCACCATTAGTTCCATTTCGCGGACAAGCTTCGAGCGCTGCTTCGCCAACTCGTACTGGCGTTCACCCCAGTCGGCGGCCTCTTTTACCTTCTTGAGTTGCTGCAGGGGCAGCGCCCCGGCCTCGGCCAGTTTGCGAGCCCCGGCCAAGTCCTCGCGCGACATCTCGCGCAGCGCCGCGACCGCCCGCATCATCTCCGGCAGGCGGCCCTCGGTCAGCTCGCCACTCATCAGGGTCTCTCGCACGACTTGCTCGAGTCGCTTGCGCTCGGCCTTACCCCGTGCCTGCTGGATCGCGTTCTCGGGGAGCACCCCGGCCTCGACCAAAGCCTGGACGCGCTCCTCCTCGGGTCCGGCCGGCGGCGGATCTTGCGCAACGGCAGGGCAAGCCGTCCACACCACCACAAGAATCCAACAAAGCCGGTGCACAGTTTCTAAGCGGGTTCTAAGGGGCGCTCGCCGGCGCCGGGTCGCGCGGTTCCGGGCATCGTGTCCGCCACTCGCGCACGCGTCAGGGGCCAAGCTCATTCTAGCGGCCACTCCTCACACAGCGCTAAGATGGGCTGCAAGGTACGGTGCGGGCAAGGTACGTGCGAGCAAGGTACGTGGCGGAATGACGGATTGGGAAATTGCGGTCGGGGCGGCGCAGGAGCGTAAGGCGACCGATCTGGTCGTGCTCGACATCAAGGAAGTCAGCACGTTTACCGACACCTTCGTACTGTGCACGGGGCTCAACGGACGCCAGGTGCAGGCGATCTCCAACGCGATCGAAAGGGCGCTCAGGGAAGAAGGCGTCCGCGCGATCGGGATCGAAGGCCGGCAGAACGCCGAATGGGTGCTCATGGACTACGGTGACTTCCTCGTGCACATTTTTTCGCCGCAGGCCCGCGAGTTCTACGATCTCGAGCGTCTGTGGAAACGCGCCCCGCGCATCCCGGTCCCCGACGCCGCCTGAACGGGGCCCGCCGGCCAGCGTCCCAGCCGTGAACATCCACCTTGTCTACATCGGCAAGCCCCGCAACGCCGACGCCAACCGTCTGGCCGCCGAGTACGCCCGACGCATCACCCGCTTCTGCCGCTTCGACATGATCGAGGCCAAAGACGAGAAGAGCGCCGGCCGTTACCCCAAGGCCGTCAGTGTCGTTCTCGACCCCGAGGGCCCTATGATGAGTTCCCAAGAGTTGGCTTCGTTCCTCGAAAAGAACTCTGGTGAAATCGCCTTCTTCGTGGGCGGCGCCGATGGCTTCAGCGACGCGTTTCGCCAAGGCGCGGACCGGCTGCTGTCGCTCTCGAAGATGACCCTGCCGCACGAGCTGGCAAGGGTGGTCCTCACCGAGCAGATCTATCGCGCTTTCACGATCCTGAGCGGCCACCCTTACCCCAGGTAAGGGCGGGCCCCTGTGCCCGCTAATGGTAGCGGGGGCGTTGCTTGTAACCGGTGCCCTAAAGACAACGAAAAATCAACCAGGAGAACCACACATGGATCCCGTCGCCAACGCAGTTCTCGGAATCGTCTTCCTGGCCCTTGGGGCCGCCGGCACGTTCTTGATGTACCACCTGTGGGGCTATCCGTATGATCACGAGACCCATACCAGCGACGCGCCGCCGCGGCTGATGCGTATCCATCGCTTGATCGGGTGGCTTTACCTGATGCTCTATCTCTACTTCATGAGCCAAATGGTGCCGCGGCTGTGGAACTACCAGATCGAGTTCCCGGCGCGTACTGTGGCCCACCTCACGCTGGGGATGACGATCGGCGCGCTGATTGTGATCAAGATCGCCATCGTGCGCTTTTTCAAGCATATGGAGTCCACGCTGGTTCCGCTGCTGGGCACCGCGCTGCTGGTGTGCACCATTCTGCTGATCGGTCTTTCGGCGCCCTTTGCCTTCCGCGAAGCCTATCTGCGGGCGCAGCAAACCGGAGGCTCGTTCAGCGACGAGACCCTCGAGCGCGTCCAGTCGCACCTGGTGCTGGCGGGCCTCGACGACCCCGAGACCCTTGCCCACCTGGCCTCGCCTACAGGACTCGAAGCCGGCCAGGGGGTCTTGCTGGCCGAGTGCGTGACGTGTCACGACCTGCGCACCGTCCTGGCCCGGCCGCGCACGCCCGAGAACTGGCATCAGACCGTCAAGCGCATGGCCGACCGCTCCACCTTGCTCGCGCCGATCAGTGAAGACCAGCAGTGGGAGGTGACCGCCTACCTGATTGCGATCTCTCCCGAACTCCAACGATCCGCCCGCGAGAGGCGGGAGCGCATCGAACAAGAGCAGGCCTCGCAACGCGCCGCCACGCAAGTTGTGAGTCTGGAAGAAGCCGCGGCAGCCCCCGCCGCCGCGATCGACCCCGAGCAGGCGCGGCAACTCTATGAGACACGCTGCGCCCTGTGCCATCCGCTAGCGGTCGTCGAAGCCGCGCCCCCCCAGTCCGATGCCGAGGCAAGGGCGGTCGTCTCCCGCATGGTCAGCAACGGCATGCCCGCCACCGAGGAGGAACTCGTTCAGATCATCGACCACCTCAACCGCACCTTCGTCAGCAGTAGGTAGCCAGCTTGGCTGGCCCGGTCTTTCAGGACGACTCGGCTTTGCGCTGGAGGCGGGCTCCGCCTGTTATTTTCCGCTTTCCGTGCCGATATGCCCGATATGCGGCGGGCCATCAACCTCTTCGGACCCATCACGCCGCGAGAGCCGACCTTCACCGAGAACGCGCTCGAATTAATGCGGGATGGTCGCTCAGACGAAGCTCTGGCGGTGCTAACTGACGCTATCGGGCGCATGCCGACCGGCTGGACGCCCATCCAACAGCAGGGCAAAGACGAGGTCATCTTCTGCTGGGATGAAGACGAGTTCATCGAGTACTCCGAGTACCGGCGCTCCGTGCCGCCGCCGGTAGGGATCATCTCCTGGGCGCGCGGTTCTTACTCAGAAGCCTGCGGGCTCGCGGGTTGGCTGCACATCCGCCGCCGCGACTTTCCCGAGGCCCTACGGTTCTTCAACCTCGGCCTTGAGCTGGAGCCCAACCATCCGACCTTGATTTGTGACAAGGCGTACGTCCACCAGAATCAGACACAACATCAGCAGGCCTTGGAACTATTTCGCCGAGCCGAGCGGTCTCGGCCTTGGATCACCGACGCTCAGAAAGCTCGCGCTTTACGAGGCCAGGGGGTTTGCTTGGTGGACCTGAACAGCCTCGACGAGGCCGAACTCGTTCTGCTGCGCGCCCAACAGGTCGATCCGGAAGACACAAAAGCGGCAAGTGAACTGGAGTTGATTCAAGGGCTCCGCCTGCAACGTTCTCACCCGGGCCCACTCGGCTGGCCGTTTCTGCAAATCCTGAATCCCCCCAAGAACCCCCTAACGCAGCGGCTCATCGAACTGGTTAAGGATCTACCGTCAATCCCCGGACCCCAAACGGTGGGGACCGAAAACTTCAGCCGTATCCAGCAAGCCTTTAGCGCGCGCGCCTGGGAGGGGTTTGAAGAAGAGTTCGCCAAACTCTACCCGCCAGATCACCCCCAGCATGGGGAGATCAAAACGCGGCTGCTGCAGGAGACGATCTTCCGCCCTCAAGTCCATGAAAACATAGTGCAATGCTTGCGGGCGTATCGGGCGGGTGGCAAAGAAGCGCTGCTCGAGGTGTATAGGGAGATCTCGCGTGCGGACACATCCGAAAAGCCGTCCTGAATTCTCTGCACAGCCTCCCAGATGACTACGACTGAATATGTGGTACATGTGGCAGGTCCAGATGCCCTCAAGCTGGTGCGAAGTAACATACCAAACCGGAGATCCCTCATGTGTAAGGATACGGGTAAGTCAACTACCGCCTTCGTGTCGTCAATCCTCCGAGAGCTGTCCTTTCTGGGAAGGTTTGCAGCGTTTTTCGGGACACTCCTGCTTCTCGTGAGCATCCCTTGGCCGGCCCAGGCGACCGTCCTATTGGGGCTCTCTCTCGCACTATTCGCGATCTCAAACTCTTACTGGCGTCATCGTTACGAGGCCGCCTTGTACGCAGGTGAGAAGATCCCTTGGTACACAAGCATTCGTTGGGGTCAACTGTTCTTAGCCATGTTCTTTTTTTTGCTGTCGACGTATTCCTGTTACTTGTGGGTAAGGCTTCCTACGGTGGAGGAGTTCTGGGGATCCGCAGGCGTATTTTGGCACTCTTGAGATCCCACCGAGATCCTACAGCTTCGCGAGGGAATGATAGCGAATGGCACGGAGAATCTGTGACCTAGCTGACGCGGGATCAGCAACAGCGGATCTCCTCGTCTCCTCGATATTCGAGGCTCAGCTACTCGAACACATTCCTGCAGCTTACGAGGACTTTTGCAAGGACGCTTTGAGCCGATTCGGTGTCGAGCCAAGACAGCTTGCGCCGGACGATTTCAAACGCATCTTCTTCGAGGTGGTCTGTTTTGCGGTGTTTGTCGCTATCGTCCAGGAGGCCCCGAAGTGTTTCGAGCAAGACGCCGCCGGCAGGACGACTGATCCAGAGGACCTTCAGACTTTCGATTCAGCGTTGTTCGGGCAACTCGAAGAGCATTTGTCCGAACAAAGAGTCAACCTTCTCGAAGAAGTGACAGTAGTCTCGGTAACGCCAACGATGCAATTCGGGCGCGGCGAGAACCTTCAAGCGGCCAAGCGCCTTGATGCTTACGCAAGTTGTGCAACTATGCTCAACGCCGCGGAAGAATTTGGGCACTACCTGTGCTTCGCTATCGACCCGCAGCACGTGATACTCGTAAGCGTTTGGATGAGGTACACAGAGCTCATCGTAGACATCACGCGACTTGTCTTGGAGAGAGTTTCAAGCGAGTGGAAAGCTGTGCAGAAAGAGATCACAACCGCAGTTCAGGCCCATCAGCGAGGGGACTACGGAACTGTGTTCCCGATGTTCAAGAGCTTGGCTGAAAACGGGCATGTGGCGTCTCAATTCCACCTTTCTGGAATGTATCGGCTGGGTCAGGGAGTAACGCGAGACGATTGCAGCGCCATGCTGTGGCTGGAGAAGGCTGCCAGAGGAGGGTATCCAGAAGCCCAACTGGTCCTCGGAATGTCTTACGCCTTGGGCGATCGTGTACAGCAGAATGACAAGGAAGCGGCTTACTGGCTAGGGAAAGCGGCTGACCAGGAACTTCCCAAAGCTCAATTCTCACTTGGATGTCTCTATAACGAAGGGCGTGGAGTCGCGCGGGACACGGAAAAAGCGGTAACTTGGTGGAACAGAGCGGTGGATCACGGATCGAGGGAAGCTCAGTTGATGCTCGGGATGCACGAAGGAAGGACTGAGGCATTCTTTGCCAGCCTGGAGGATTCGCACGGTAGCAACTATCAAGCAATGATCAATCGAGTCTACGACGGTTTCGCCCGTGCTAGTCGCGGCAGCGTGATGCTTCTGCCGGCGGAGTTGGCCGGGGCCCTAGATGAAGCAAGACAAGACCCCAGTAGGGAAACATGGGCGCGATTGAAGGCCGCCATGCTGCTCTCCGAGGAGTGAGCATGGTTCAGCAACGATCACCCAGCGCCCCGGGTCGGGCCGATCTTTACGGCATCATCGAGCAAGCCTCCGGCTTGTGTCCCCCCGCACACTCGTCTCCCGCATGGTAAGTAACGGCATGCCCGCCACCGAGCACGATAGTATGGAGCTTGGAAACCATCCGCCGGCGCCACAGCTTCGCGCTAGACTCTCAGAAACGACCCATGAACGTCAGCCTCACACCCGATCTTGAACAGCTCATCGAGCAGAAGGTCGCAAGCGGAGAGTTTGCCAGCCCCGAGGCTGTTATCGAGGCGGCCGTCCGTCAGCTCGGCAACGGCCCACCGCCCGCGGAGCCGCTGCCGACATCAGAGCAGCGTCTGGTCAACCTCCAAGAGCTTTTCGAAGAAGTCGACCGCGAGCCGGCCCCGAGGACGACCCCTCTTCCCGATGAGGCGTTCGACCGCGAGAACCTCTACGACGACCGGGCCTAGTGAACTACCTCGTCGACACGAGTGTGCTTGTCCGGGCTCTGCATGCCGTGGACCCTGGTTCGGCCCTCGCCCGCCAAGCTCTCAGCAACCTTTTTCGCCGTCAGGATTCCCTGTACGTTCTTCCCCAGATCGTCGCCGAGTTCTGGGTCGTTGCCACGCGGCCACAGACCGAGAACGGCCTCGGCTACACGTCAGCACGAACCGAGCGCTGGCTCACTCGGTTTCGCGCCAGCTTCCAGCTGCAATACGAAACGGCAGTGGTTTACCAGCAGTGGCGCAAGCTGCTCGCCGACCAGCAGGTCAGAGGCAAGCAGGCCCACGACGCCCGCCTTGCAGCCGCGGCTCAAACTCACCGCTTCGATGCGATTCTCACATTCAACGTCAGGCACTTTCAGCGCTACCCTGGCGTCACGGTGCTTCATCCGGCGACGTCTGACCGTCCCCTGACCCGGACGAGCCGGAACCAAATAGGGTCTGGGCGACGGACCGCACGGCGGCGCGGCCTCGAAGGAGCGCGCGGGTTTACACCCGCGCCTCTGTCCCGGCCTCTGAAATTTTCTGCCGGGCTTGGCAAGGATTTTACTCGGTAGGTACTGACGCGCGAACTGCGCGGGCCAGCGGCAGCACACCGCCCCACGCCAGTTGCGGAACACCGCCGCTCCGCCACAGGATGTATGTGCGTTGTCCGGGCAACCTGATCTTCACAGCATCATCGAACACGCCTCTGGCTTGTCTCCTTACTCCCTGCCGCGTCGCGCGCTCGAGCGGTTGGCGAGGCTGCTGGCGGATCTCCGCCCCGCGGCGACGGTGGAGACCGGCTGCGGCGCCAGCACGTTGATCTTTTCGAGGTTCAGCCGGGCGCACACGGTGTTCGCTTTTGATGAGTTTGGCGTGTTCGAGAGGGTCAAAGGGGCCGGCATGGCCGGTCCCGCCGGGCTGGAGTTCGTGCCGGGGCCTACGCAGCGGACGTTGCCCCAGCATCGTTTCGAAACACCACTCGATGCCGTACTGCTCGACGGGCCGCACGCCTATCCGTTCCCCGACCTCGAGTACTTCTACCTCTACCCGCACATCCGCGCGGGCGGGGCGCTGGTGATCGACGACCTACAGATTCCGAGCGTGCACCATCTGTTCGAGTTCGTCCGCCGCGACGAGATGTTTGAGCTGGAGGCGGTGGTCGAACGCACGGCGTTCTTTCGCCGCACGGGTGCGCCCACGTTTCCCCCGGATGCGGACGGTTGGGAACGCCAGGGCTACAACTCCAGCGAACTGCTGCGTTTCACCTGGCGCGAGCAACTCAGGCGCAGGCTGCCGCCCTGGGTTCAAGCGGGCGTCCGTCGTCTCCGTGCTTTTGGCTTGCGGAGCCCGTAGCCCACAACACCCTCATCGAGCAAGCACAGCGCGCGGTAGCTCCGCGGGGGTAGCGCGGGCCTTCGCCCGCCCGCCCGCGGATTTACATCCGCGGCTCTGTGGTGTTGGTTGGCACGGTTGCGTGGTGTGCGCGGCGGACCACCCGACCGACTATAATCGGGGTCGGTTCGGGCGTCCTAGCACTCTCGACCTAAGGAGCCTCCGATGCATCGACGACATCTGCTGAAGACCCTCCCTGCCGCCGCTTTCGCCGCCGCCACGCCGCTCTCGACCGCACCTCTCTCGGCGGCCACCCCGCGGACCGGCAACGGCTCGGGCGCGCGCATCCGTTCGGCGCTGTGTGCCTACTCCTACCGCGACGCCCTCGCCAAAGGCGAGATGACCTACGAAGACCTCGTCGACATCTGCGTTGAGAACAACATCGACGGACTCGATCTGACCGTCTACTGGCTTCCCAAGACCGGGCTCGACAAAGCCTTGATGTCGCTGCGCCGCAAGGCCTACCTGGCAGCGGTCGAGATCCCGGCGATCGCGATCCGCTCGAACCTGTGCAAGCCCGACGTGCGCGACCGCGAGATCGAAGTCGCCTGGCTGAGCTATTGGGTCGACATTGCGCATAAGCTCGGCGCCGGCCACATCCGCGTCTTCGGCGGCCGCGTACCGGAAGGGCACACCGAAGAGCAAGCGGCCGAGTGGGTGGTCGAGATCCTCAAGCGCGCCGCCGAGTATGCCGGCAAGAAGGGCGTCATTCTCGGCCTTGAGAACCACGGCGGCATCACGCTCTACGCGAAGCGCGTCGTTCAAATGGTCAAGGCGGTCGACAATCCCTGGGTCGGAATCAACCTCGACACCGGCAACTTCCACACCGACCCGTACAACCAGATCAAGATGTGCGTACCGTACGCCGTCAACTCGCAGGCCAAAACCGAGATCCGCTTCGAGGATGGTCACTTCGAGCCCTGCGACTGGGACCGCGTCGTGAAAATGTTCGGCGACGCCGGCTATCGCGGCTACATTTCGCTCGAGTACTCCGCCAAGGAGCCCGCAAAGACAGCCGTGCCCAAGCACCTGAAGCGGTTGCACGCGCTGACGCGCAAGTACTCGGCGTAGGCAACAACACCTCGGACTTATTGCATCGAGGATGCCAGAGGCCTTTGCGAGGCGCTGGGGTTCGTGCCGGACCGCTCCCTTACGGTCACGGCTCGGTTGCTTTGCACGTCGCCTTGCCTGCGAGGGCCGATCTTCCGTGCGGTACGATAGATTCTTATGCCCGAAAACGAAGAGCGCTCTTTCAATTTCAACACCCGCGCTTTGCACGCCGGGCAGCAGCCTGACCCGGCCACTGGGGCACGGGCGGTCCCGATCTATCAAACGACCTCCTACGTTTTCGAAGACTCCGACCACGCCGCAGCCTTGTTCGGCTTGCAGCGCTTCGGCAACATCTACACCCGCATTATGAACCCGACGACGGCTGTGCTCGAGGAGCGCATGGCCTCGCTCGAAGGCGGCGTCGGGGCGCTAGCGCTCGCGAGCGGACAGGCGGCGCAGTTTCTCACCGTTAGCAGCTTGTGCCAAACCGGCGACCACCTGGTCTCCTCGTCGACGCTCTACGGCGGCACCTACACACAATTCGATGTCACCTTCCGGCGTCTCGGCTTCGACACGACCTTCGTCGAGCCCGACGACCCGGAAAACTTCCGCACAGCGATCACAGACAAGACGAAGCTCGTCTACGTCGAGACGATTGCTAATCCGCGAATGAATATCGTCGACCTCGAGGCTGTCGCCAAGATTGCGCACGAGGCGGGCGGGCCGCTGGTCGTCGATAACACGTTTGCCTCGCCTTATCTGTGCCGGCCGATCGAGCACGGCGCCGACATCGTAGTGCACTCGGCGACCAAGTTCATCGGCGGGCATGGCACGAGCATCGGCGGCGTCATCGTCGACAGTGGCAAGTTCGATTGGAACAACGGCAAGTTCCCGCAGATCACCGAACCGAGTCCCGGCTATCACGGCCTGAAATTCTCGGAGACGTTCGGCGAGTTGGCTTTCATCATCAAGACCCGCGTCGAAGGGTTGCGCGACCTGGGTCCGTGCGTAAGCCCGTTCAACGCCTTTCTGTTTCTGCAAGGGCTGGAGACGCTGGGCATGCGCATGGACCGGCACTGCTCCAATGCCTTGGCCGCGGCCCAGCACCTCGAAAAACACCCGGCCGTGACGTGGGTCAACCATCCCGGCATGGCTTCGAGCCGCTATCACGACATCGGCAAACGGTACTTGCCGAAGGGCTGCGGCGCCATCTTCACTTTCGGTATCAAGGGCGGCATCGAAGCCGGCCGCAAGTTCATCGACTCCGTGCAGCTCTTCTCGCATCTCGCTAATGTCGGCGACGCCAAGAGTCTGGTGATCCATCCGGCGAGCACGACGCACCAGCAACTCAGCGAAAGCGACATGGTCGCTGCCGGCGTGACAGCCGACTTGGTGCGGCTCTCGGTCGGCATCGAGGACATCGACGACATCGTGTGGGATCTCGACCAAGCCCTCGAGGCCTCGCAGAAGACGTAGCCGCAGGGGCTCGACTCCCCCCGGCAGCGCGCCCACTTACAAGGAAAGGCAGATCTCTGATGGCAGCCTCCACCCTGGTTTGCAGCTTGGCCGGCGGAGGCGTGAGCGCCGGGTCGCCGGTCGCGAAGAGCGCCTTCGCGACGTCGGCCATGGAGCGGTTGGGCATTCTCGACCGCTATCGCTCGATTGCCATGGTGGGCCTGTCGGGGAACCCATACCGACCCAGCTACTTTGCCGCGATGTACATGCAGGCGGAGGGTTACAACGTGATCCCGGTCAACCCGCGGGTGGCCGAGATCCTCGGGCGCCCCTGCTACGGCTCGCTCAAAGATGTCCCTGAGCCGGTCGAGATCGTCAACATCTTTCGCCCCGCCCACGCCGTGCCGCCGATCGTCGACGAGGCGATCGAGATCGGTGCCAAGGTCGTTTGGATGCAGTTGGGCGTCATCAACTACGAGGCTGCCGAACGGGCCCGCGAGGCCGGGCTCGAAGTGGTCATGGATCAATGTGTCAAGATCGAGCACGCCCGCTTCTTCGGCGGCCTGCACACGCTGGGCCTCAACACCGGGGTTCTCTCGTCACGTTGGCGGAATCCGAAGGCGGGCTCGAAACAGCGTTAACCCTCCTAATCCAATGCTGCCTGCATGGCTGGATCTCTCTTCGAGGAAGGCCGCGCTCGCCGTTAGCGTCCTCGGGATCGTGATGGCGGCACGCATTGCGGCCACCTATCCTGTCTTCAACGCCACCATTGACGAAGGCCTTCACATTGCGTCGGGGATCGAGATCTACCAGCAGCACCGCTACACGCTGCTGATCGAGCAGCCGCCTCTCTCACGCTTCCCCGTCGGCTTGGCGGCGTATCTTGGCGGCGCGCGTATCCAACCCTCGGGCAACGTCATCGCCCAGGGCCGTCACGTGCTGGAGAACTCGGCGGGCTATTGGAAGACGCTCACCCTCGGCCGGTTGGGGAATCTGGCCTTCCTTCCGGTGCTGGTTTTCTATGTCTACCGATGGAGCGCGCGGCTGTGGGGCAGGACGGCCGGGACTGTCGCGGTCATCTTGGTAACGAGTTCGCCCAGCCTGCTGGCCCACGCCGGACTCGCTACGATCGATCTGGCCATCACAGCGACACTCATCGGCGCCGCGTATCATCTGTACCGCTGGTTCGAGGAACCGAGCTTTCGAAACGCCTGCGCCGCCGGCGTTCTCTCGGGCTTGGCGTTGATGGCGAAGTATTCGGCGGCTGGGTTTCTTCCCCTCATCTTGGGTGCCTACGTGGTCTTGACGGTCTACAGGACGTGGCCTCAGCGGCGCACGTGGAACCGCTCGGCGGCCGGACGCTTGCTCACACAGGCGGCGCTATGCGGACTCTGTGCGGTTCTGGTCATCTGGATCAGCTTTGCCGTCAACGACACTCCGCAGGGCGACGAGGTGAATCGGCGATACGGAAGCGTCGAGCGCCGGCTGCCGGGTGATTCTCTGCTCGCGCACCTAGCCACGGGCTCGATTCGCTGGGTACGAGCGACCGCACCGGGTTTCCTCGAAGGGCTCCACCGCGGCGTCACGCACGCGGCCGAGGGGCACTCACAGCAGTACCTGCTGGGCGAGATCAGAACCGGCCAGGGCTGGTGGTACTATTTCCCCGTCGCCGTCACCGTGAAGGCAACCCTGGCGTGCTTGCTGCTCGTCTGCGCGAGTCTTGTCTTCTGTGGGATGGCGCGGGAGGATCGACGCAGGAGCAAGGCACTCTACCCGGCTTTCGGCGCGGCGGCGGTCTTGGCCGTGGCCATGGGGAGTGAGATCAACATCGGCGTCCGCCACATCCTGCCCGCTTGGCCCTTCTTAGCCGTTCTGGCCTCATCGCTATTTGAACGGACAGCCGATAGCTTCCGCGCCCCGCGCCCTTGGCTGGCGGCCTCGTCG
>JAKZVK010000339.1:0-5510 GCA_047516085.1 Bryobacterales bacterium | reverse complement strand
TTCAAGTCGGCGACTACTGGTTAGCGAAGAACAGGACCACAACGAATCCAAGCGTAACCGTCACTTAATGGCGTTCCCGGTCCGTTTGCCTTTTTGATTCATATGTCTGGCCGCGCGTGTCTCGCCCAGGCTCGCTACTCCAGCCGCCGTTCCGTCTCGATTGCCGCCCTGAGCGCCGGGAGCGTGACACCGAGCTCTTTCGCGACGTGTCCCCACCGAATCGGCCGCCGTCTCGACTTCCGCGAGACCGGGCACTGCGTGCAGGCGAGCACCAGCCGATCGCCCTTCGCTGGACGCTGCTTTGCCGCCCATCGATGGCAGGCTATCCGGTCCGTAAAAACCTTTGGCGTCATGACGAAAACGCGCCCCGATCGTAGCCAGCCGTGGAAGTGCTTTTCGTCGCTCATGTGCGAAATGTAACAATTGTTGTGCCTGCTCGACAGGGATCGCCGTACACGGGACGGCCCATACTCAGCCATCCCCCAGGCCCCCGATGCCCGTACAGGCCAGCTGAGCGGCTTACAGCGCCTTTCCTGAGTTCACTTTCGCCACGTGCCGACAGACTTACGCCGACGGCGATCTCTGTAAGTGACAAGCCAGCGAGGGCGAAAGGTGTCAATTTGCTCCGAAAAACGGCACGTCTGTAGCGATCGAGTCCGATAATGGGCAATTATGTAAACTCACAGCCATCCACAGGGTTTCAACAAAGGTTTCCCCGGTCCCCTTCCAAACCATAGGCCCGTGCAGGTTGTCAGGTCCGAGACGTGCGGCCTGTTGGCCTCATCTCTCTCTGTATATTGACAAAGCACAAGCCCGCGACCAGACTGATTAGGTACGTGTTACACCCCCTCTCGGTTTCCGGCGTCGCTGCGTGAGCTTGTGCCGGGTCCGTGCCACGGTCATATGCGAAACGCCGAACGCCCGCGCCACCTTGCGGAAGCTCTCGCCCGCGTCGAGCTGCGCCACGATGAAGCGGTCCCGGTCGTAGGTCGCAAACCGCCGCACCGCTGCCGAGGCTTTACCCCGTCGAGACTGGGCCATGATCCCGTGGTCAAGCGGCCCGCCGCCGTCCCACGTCCAGGTGGCGACGTTCCAGGACAATATGCCCACTTCGTCCGGTAGGAGCGGATCACAAAACCGGCGATTCTGTTCGCTGGCGTACTGGAGCACGGACGCTGCCCACGCCTCTACCGTGCATGGTTTCGTCTGCACGTACGCCCACGTTCGGACAGCGTTGAACAGGCTGATATTGCGATGCCCTATCCGCGTCAGCTCAAGATTGATCGTGATGGGAACGGAGACGGCCGGGTGTCGAGCGATGCTGACTGCGGGTTTCGGCTCGCGTAGAACAGGGGCGTATCCGGCCAGCTCGAACAGGTCACGCGGTAGGCGATGCTCGCCGAAGGTGCGACGGTCGAGCGCATCGGCCAGGCGCTCAGGCCCATCCTTGTGGAGCACGAGAAACCCCCGACCGCTGCGTACGTCGCCGCTGCATCCGTGCGAGGTCCACTTGGAGTTTCCACGGGAACGATCATCGTCGTAGTAGGCGTGATGCCCACGGCGCGATGGGAGGTCCGCCCACGGCGGGTATTCGCCGAACAGGTGAATGGGATCGCCCGTGTCCACGTCGAGCGCCGTCGAGCGCAGGGACGCCGGGACGATTCCGAGCGGCCCCTTCTCGTTGTCCAGGTGTGCGAGCGCGGTATCTGCGCCAGGCCGACGTCGTTGCCACCCGCGCCACAGTGGGCGCTTGTCCGCGCGGCACAGGACCAGGTGCGCCCCGGCGCCGGTGAGCCTCGCTATGCTGTCAGGGACGGGTGAGGTAAGATTCATTCGAGCACCAGACCTGCTCATTTTGGCGCGCCCTGCCAGGGGTTAGCGCCCGCAAAAGCCTCACGTTCACCGTGGGGCTTTTGTCGTTTATACACCCTATCGAGTGACACCGGCAACGACGGGCGGGCATTTTCACAGGCCCGCGATCCTCAAGGCCCGTTCCTTGTCGATGCCGCCGGACTTGACGAGTGAGCCGACGGCGCCCGCTCGGCCCGTGAGGTCTGACGCGGCCAACTCGATGAAGCTCAACTCTGCCGTCGGGTCGAGCTTGACCCTCAGCTCGGTTTCGATGATCCGGGCCACTGGCCGGATCGTGGTCGTGAGGAATCGTCTGAGACCTTCTCGAGCTTCAGTACCGTCGCTGTTGGAGACAAGCGCGGTTGGAATGCCGCACGCCAGCATGACGCTCAAGCCGATTGGATCGCGCATTTCCGAAACGGCTGTCGGCCAATTCGCGCCCAGGCGCACAGGTCGCATGTCGCCGTATGGAGCATTGCCCTTGTCGCCGTATCCCGTCACGGTCGTTTCGTGCAAGATCGGCGCGCCCCGCGCGGTTGCGATCCCTTCTCGCAAACCGGCCAGCGCGTCGCCTTCTGGGTCGGACGCTTCAGGCACACTCAACAGCGAGCTTACCGGCGATCCCGCCTCTTGAGCGAGACGGGTTTCGAGCGCCGAGGCCAGCTCCGCCGTTTCGGGACACCGGCTCATCGGTGAGCGCCCGCGCCACGGCTGGCCGGGGTCAACGCTCAGGCGAACATGCAGCACGTCGTCAGCCGTCAGCCGCCTGGTCGTGGTACTGGTCGGCCCGGATTGCGTCACCTGGTAGCGCCAGGAGCGCGGGTTGTAATCGCCTTGCACGTCAAAACTTGCGACCGGATGCAGGACGACTTGACCGCCCTCCACAGACAGCGTGTAGAGCGCTTCGCCGTGCCGACATAACTGAGTGCCGATGTCCGACAGTACGGACGGTGTGAGGCCAGCTAGAGCCGCTGTCGCTGGTTCTACGCCCGCCGCCGCCAGGCTGCGCCCCCATAGGCCGCTGGCGATCTCCAAAGCGGCAATCAGCCTCACGTGTGAGGTCGTGCCAGCCGCCGCATAGTTCTGCGCCGTGAGAACAAGATCGGTGTAGCTCGACGACCGAATCTCAGGACTGGACCACGGCCACCACTTCATTCTGCGGCCTCGCACCGGCCCGTGGTCCTTCGGCGCCAGGGACTCAGTAGCGCAGAACTTCCAGACAGCCGCCGCGCGCTTCCGGCGGCGCGAAACTCCATCGTGAGCGATTCGGTCACTTTTAACTCACGAATCGCCAGGCCAGCGCGTGAGGAATCCATGTAGCTCGACATTCTGATCAACGCCTCAGATTTCAATTCGTCTGGGGCGTCGGTAGAGTATTTCTCGATGATCGGCAGGCACACCGCACGAAGGTGCGTCGCAACCGCCGACGATAGCTCCGTCTCCGCGGCCAGCGCCGTAGCGTCGATCACAGCCACACGAGCCGCCTCTTGGATCGGACTTCGGCTCGGGCTTGGTCGTAGCTCTGGCTCGGCACCGTGGCGACCGCCGTGATCAACGATTGACGCACTTCGCGGACACCGCTCACCCGCGATTCGGCCAGCGAGTGAAACTCGACGCTCAAGCCAGGCGTCTTACCGCTCCGAACGGACGCGGCCATATCCCGACCTTCAGGCGTGTCAGGCAGTAGGTGATCCACTTGCAGCGAGCCGTCGCTGGCGACGATTTGATCAAACCGCATGACGACACGGGACGACCGATGTTCCGGCAACAGCGCCACGCCTTCGCTCGGAGTCTGGACGCCGCTGGCAACGAACAGCTCCGGGCGATCCCCGTCCACGCGGCCGACCGGGAGGATGATCCCGCTCAGACGACCAGGCGATCCCGTGGCCGCTCGGCATTCGAGCGTCGAATCTACGTGATGGTGTTCACTCGCCATTGGTGAAATACCTGTCCAGTCCGATCTCGCACAACGCTGCGCGATCCCGGTCGTTCGGATAAATCCGTCGGATTCTGCGGCACGCTTCGGCGCGGGACAGAGGGATCACCGTCGCCGCCGCCGCGCCCGTCTGTTCGAGAAGACGCGGCACGCTTCGCGGGTTGGACGTTCTGACGACGCCGCTGATGTTCGCTTCGTTCGCCGCCACAATCGCCACGCCTCGCATTCTCGACGCAACTCTGAGCAACGACGTGTTCCGATTCGGGTCGGTCGGCACGTAGCCGAGCGCCTCCGCGATCTCCCCGGTATCGATCACGATCTCGTCTTTACGTAGGCCCAACTCCTCATCGGAATAGATCCGGCGACAGCCAGGCGATTGCACAACACGAAGCGGCACTCGTTCACCTCGAAAGGCGGCACTGGCCGAACATGCGTCGGCTCAGTGCCTCAGTCGACCAGGGAGCGGCGGCTACACCGCTCTAGAAGGTTCGCGGCCCGGTCCTCGCGGAGTCGGGACACCGCCCCCCAGCCGAAAGGTTTAGCTGATCTTGAACTCGACCGCGTGATACGCGCCCGGTTGCGTGATCAACACCTTGTCGCCGACCAACACGGACAACGTGAAGTGCCGCTGGCCGCTGTCCGCATCGGTGTAGATGTCATCGATGCTCAGCAGTCCCCACGTCGGGTGAACAGCGGTCCTGATCCCAGGCCGGCCAGCCCGGTAGATGATCCCCTTCGCGATGTTGCCCGACTTCGCAGGCATTCGGCTGTTTGTCGAGAAGCTGCCGAGCTGCGCCGTCAGGTGTGACGCTGCTGTCGGAATCCCATCGGTGCCTCGGAACGTCGCGCTGGCCAGCCGATACGTTGCCGGATTGACGATCAAGCGAACGTCACGGAGCGTCCGCGCCCACAAGCCATCGATCCCCTCCGTCGCCGCCGCGACGAAGAGATCGAACGTCGCGATGGTCGACGTGTTCGACGGATTGTTGAGCTGGTCGAGCAGACCTTCGACGTTCGGCGAGGTACCGTTGCCGTTGATGATCTGATTGTCGTACCTATCGCTCAGGACGGTCCGCGCGTGCTCCCGCAGCGCGGTCTCGAAGCTGTCATTTCCGAATGCGGCCACGTCTTCGAGCTGCACGGTCAGACGTGCAACGATGCGCCGCGGCTTCGCGGTCACACCGACGATCGTTGCCGCCGTGCTGCTCTGAGCAGTTCCCTTCGCTTTCGCACCCGCCGTCAGAGAGACGGAGATTCGAGGCTCGGTATGGTTGCCGGATCCGACTTGGGGCATATCGATCCCCAACAACGGCGCGATGCTCTCACTGAACACGAACGGCTGGAGCGCCGCCATGTTGTCACCTTGGGCGGATGTCGGCGCCACGGTTGCCGCATCGGCTCGGTACTCCAGCTCCCTCGGGCGGTCCTGCTCGAACAGGTCGAGCGGGATCCCGTCGCCAGCACCCATGCTCGACCGATACTCGGCTTCGGCGCCATCGAGCACACGGCCTGAGATCGCCGCTGCCAGGAACCGACCGAACCGCACGCGGCCCCTCAGTTCCAGCCGTTCGCGCGTCTCGGAGTCGCCGGTTGGCGTCGTGACTTCCTGCGGATCGGGTGTGGCGATGATCGCGGCCCGGATCTCAGGTTCGAGCTTCTGCGCGTCAGCCGTCAGCGTCAACAACTCGGCGTCCTGTCCCTCGGTTCGGGTTTCGAGGCCGAG
>JAKZVK010000338.1:0-4175 GCA_047516085.1 Bryobacterales bacterium | reverse complement strand
GCCTGCGCCTGCGCTCCGAGGCCGGCGGCTGTTGAACAAGCATCCGTGCTTGAAGAGTGCAAACCCGACGATGGGCCCATCGATGCCCTGTGCGGGCGGATCTCCGTCTTTGAAGACCGGGAGCGCGCCGAGGGCCGCACGATCGACTTGAAAGTCGTGGTCTACCGGGCGTTGCACCGGGAGCCCCAGCCCGATCCGCTGTTTGTGTTGGTGGGCGGTCCTGGCGGCGGGGCGGCTGAGATGAGTTCGATGCTCATGAGTATGCTGCGCGCCGTGCAGGAGGACCGTGACATCGTTTTCGTGGATCAGCGCGGTACCGGCGATTCGAATGGCTTGCCGTGCACGCCCGACACGGACGATCTTGAGTCCCTCGGCCGCGAGGACCTCGCCCTCGAAGAGCTCGAAAAGTGCTTAGAGAGCTATGACGCCGACCTGCGCCTCTACACCACGCCCATCGCGATGGACGACCTTGACGAGGTCCGCACAAAACTCGGCTACGGGCAGATTAACCTCTGGGGTGGTTCCTACGGAACGCGGGCGGCGTCGGTTTACCTGAGACGCCATGGCGAGACCGTGCGTAGCGTGGTGCTCGACGGGGTCGCTCCGGTCACCATGAAGCTGCCTCTTGACTTCCCCCAAGACGGACAGCGCGCCATGGATCTGATGTTCGATGCCTGTGAGCAAGAGGAACCATGCCGCGAGCGCTTCCCCGACGTGCGCCGCAAGCTCGCGGACTTGCTCGATCGGCTGGAGAAGCAGCCGGCGCGGGTTCGCTTGAAGCACCCGCGCACGGGCGAAAGCGGGAACGTCGTGATCCGCAGTGACTTCGTTGGAGCGGTATTGAGGGGCGCGCTCTACAGTCCCGTGACGGCTTCGATGCTACCCATGTTGATCGAGCAGGCGCATGGCGGAGACTTTCAAGGGATGCTGGCACTGACAGCCATGGGCGAGCCCTTGGCCGACCTCATGAGCCAGGGCATGTTCTTCTCGGTAGTCTGCGCGGAAGATCTGCCGTGGATCGATGAGCAAGAGTCACAGCAGCGAGCGGCCGAGACCTTTCAGGGCGAGTCGCTCATTGAGACTTGGGGCAAGGTGTGCGCGAGCTGGCCGCGGGGCACGGTTGCCGACGACTATCACGAGCCGATTCGCTCCGACGTTCCGGCACTGGTCCTCTCGGGTGAGTTGGACCCGGTGACCCCGCCGCGTTGGGGCGAAGCCATAGCGCAGGGGCTCCCCAATTCCCGCCACATCGTCGTGCCGGGGGTGGGCCACGGGACCTCGGCGCTGGGCTGTGTGCCGAGTTTGATAGCGGATTTCATCCGCGACGGTACGGCTGCAGACCTCGATGCCGAGTGCGTCGAGAAACTGCATCGCCCGCCGTTCTTTGTCACCAACGCAGGACCGGTCGCGGTGGAACCGGTCGGGGGAGAACCCACCGGCGCGGAATCCAACAGCCCGGAACCCGACAGCCCGGAATCCAACAGAGTGAAAAAGGAATGATCGAAGTCCGCAACCTCCACAAGGGCTTCGGCCAGGTCGTCGCCGTGGATGACGTGTCGTTCGTTGCCAAGGACGGCGCCGTCACTGGTCTACTGGGGCCCAACGGGGCAGGGAAAACCACGGCGCTGCGGATGATCTACGGCCTCATCGAGCCCGACCAGGGGCGGCTGTCCATCGACGAAGTCGACGTCTCGACCGATCCACTGGCCGCGCAAGCCCGCGTGGGCGTGCTGCCCGACACCCGCGGCCTTTATCCGCGGCTGACGGCGCGGGAGCATGCGCGCTACTTCGGCCGCTTGCACGGGCTGCGCGGACGCGAACTCGATGACCGCATCCAAGGGTTGATGGACCTACTCGACATGAGCGCGATCGCCGACCGGCGGGTCGGAGGCTTCTCGCACGGCGAACGCATGAAGGTGGCGCTGTTGCGCGCGCTCGTTCATGGCCCGCAAAACTTACTGCTCGATGAGCCGACCAACGGACTCGATGTGATGGGTACCCGCGCCATGCGAAACTTGATCCGCCGGCTGCGCGGCGAAGGCAAGTGCGTGGTGTTCTCGAGCCACATCATGCAGGAAGTCTCTGCGTTGTGCGATTCGATCGTGATCATCTCCGCGGGCAAGGTGGTCGCCTATGGCTCGCCCGATGAGCTTCGCGCACAGACGGGCCACGGGAGCCTCGAAGACGCCTTCGTCGCTCTCACAGGTCTCGACGAGGTACCGGCGGCATGAGGCACCTGCTGGCGTCGCTGGGCGTCGTCTTTCGCAAGGAGCTGATCGACGGCGTGCGCGACCGGCGCTCGATCATGTCGGCGGTCATTGCGCCGGTGGTTTGGCCGCTGATGATCGGCGTGATGTTCAACGTGATCGCGGATAAGCAGCGCCGCGCGGACAACATCAAGGTACCCGTTGTTGGGGCCGAGCACGCGCCGGCGCTGATCGACTGGATGGGGCAGCAGCGGGGCGTCGAGATCGTCGACGGTCCCGAGGAACCGCACGTCGAGGTGCGCGAGGGCGAGCTCGACTTCGTCGTGGTCATCCCGGAGGACTTTGCGGAGCATTTCTCGCGGTCCAAGACCGCCGAAGTGAAGATGATCATCGACGTCTCGGACCGCGACGCCCGACCGGTCGTTCGGCGCGTCCGGCGGCTGATTGAAGGGTATGGAGAGCAAATCGCGGTCCTGCGGCTGATTGCGCGCGGCGTGAGCCCGGCGGTGGCGGCGCCGGTTCGCATCGACGAGGTGGAGGTTTCGAGCGCGCAAAAGCGCGCGGCGATGGTGCTGTCCTTCTTGCCCATGATGGTCGTGCTCGCCGTCTTCATCGGCGGCATGCAGATCGCCATCGACTCGACCGCGGGCGAACGCGAGCGCGGTTCACTCGAGCCGTTGTTGGTGAATCCGGCGCCACGGTTTTCGTTCGTCGCCGGCAAGTGCCTGGCGTCGGTGGTGTTCGCGTGGGCGAGCGTGGCGTTGACGTTTGCGTTGCTGGTGATGGTGTTGGAGCGGGCTCCGCTGCAGGGGTTGGGGGTGCGGTTTGAGCTTGGGCCGCGGGAGATCGTCGGGGTGTTGGCGGCGGTCTTGCCGCTGGGCTTCTTCGCCTCGGCGGTGCAGATGTGGGTGGCGACCTTCGCGCGCTCTTATAAAGAGGCGCAAACCTATGTCTCGTTCTTGATGTTCCTGCCGATGGTGCCGGCGTTGGTTTTGATTCTCTCTCCCGTCGAGCCGGCGGCCTGGATGATACCCATCCCCATGGTCGGCCAGCACGTCCTGGTGACCGAGGCGCTGGAGGGCGGGGTGATGTCGCCGCTGTCGTTCGCGGCAGCCGGGCTGTCGTCCGTGGGGGCGGCGCTGGTGTTTCTACTGTTCACGACCCGCCTGTTCCGCCGCGAAAAAATCATCTTCGGCCGTTGAAAGCCGACGGCACGCCGTCCGAGGATGCCATGGCGGCCCGTGGCGAACCAGGAACGGCGCTGATGGGAAGTGTAGGGGCACGGCATGCCGTGCCCGCCTGCTCGGCCCGCCACACCAGGGCGCGGTGTCGAAGCCGGCTTGACGAGGCCCCGACTTTCGCCAAACGCATCTGGCTCGGCTCTCGACTTTGTAGGGGTGGACCGCTGCGTCCACCCATCACCTGCCCGCCGGCACACCGCCCGATCGAACTGGGCTCCCCTAACACCGCCGCCGGACGCGAGCCCCCGAAGGGGGCGGCCCAACTAACAGCCCAGGACGTGAGTCCTGGGAAACCAATCCCCCTGACCCTATGGAGCGCTGAAAGGGGCGACTCAACCCCACCCGAATCCCGGCTTGCGTGTTGGCGGGTAGCTACTCCGAACCCCTGCCTTCGGTGACTGCCTTCGGTGACTGTCACCGATATGCTGCCTCAGCCGCCTAGTCGTTTCGCCCCGGAGGGGCCGAAGGATAATAGCCCACGGTTTCAACCGTGGGTATGCGGGCAACCATGCCCTCAAGCCCTGGAGGGGCGGCGGAGAAGTTTCGACTCACCCTCCTCCGCTCGATACCGCTCCCGCTCTCATGCGCCTCCGGCACGCACGCACCGCGAACCCCCGACGCATAGCCTAGCCGCGAAGCGGCGACCGGATGGTAGCCTGGGGTGACGCCGCCAGGCGGAACCCCAGGTATCGAACCTCTTGTCTGGCGAGCCCTGACAGGGCGATGG
>JAKZVK010000337.1:0-6962 GCA_047516085.1 Bryobacterales bacterium | reverse complement strand
CATGTATGTGCGCGAGTTGGAACTGGGTGCGCAGCAGACGCATTCGCTGGTACGCCCCGCGGGCTCAGGCGGTGGAGGCGCCGACCTTGGTCGCCCTACGGGCTCCCGCGGCGGCGCCTCCACCGCCAACCCGCAGCCCCCGCAGCCCTCGCAGCCCCCATCACCGGGAACGGAGGGTGGAAACGATGTCTTGTGAACACCTGAAAACGATGTCTGGGTACTTGACAGCATGCCGTGCCCCTACATTGCGATTCGCGCGGTTCTCGGTTTTGCCACGGGCTGCTAGGGCAGATGTGCCTGCCTCGGCTGGTGGGTGGACGCAGCGGTCCACCCCTACGAGTTCGGCGAAGGGATAGTGCGTTGCGGGTCGCCCTTGATGCCACGCCACTGACAGTCCCGTTTGGAGGGACTCGCCGCTACGTCATCGAACTCGTCCGCGCACTTGCTCAACAGTTTCCCGGCGACGAGTATCACCTGGTCACCGAGCCAGCGTCGTGGACTTGGCCCGAAGAGCTGCGAGGCTTTCCCAATGTCTACGTGCGGCGGCCGCCCTGGGGCGGGCTGGCCGGCATGTGGTGGCTGAGCGGGCTGCCGTGGGAACTTCAGCGGCTAGGCGTTGATGTCTTCCACGGCACGGACTTCTCGGTACCGTACCTGCCGCTCATTCCTTCGGTGATGAGCTTCCACGATCTGTCCCCTTGGAAGGCCGGGGCGCTACGCCCTCCGGGCTCCGAGCGTGTTCGCAACCGCGCGCCGTCCGTGTTGCGGCTGGCGACCTTGATCTTGACCCACACCGAGGCGATTCGAGACGAGTTGGCGGGGACGTTCGACGTTGCCCGGTCGCGTCTGCGGGCGGCTCATTTGGCGCCCTTCGAGACGCAGGGGCGGTCGGGATCCGACAGCGGGACTGTTTCCTTGGGCGCATCCGCCCCGACCCGACCGTATTTACTGTTCGTCGGCGCCCGCGAAAAGCGCAAGAATATAGGGCGGCTGATCGAATCGTGGCGAAGGGCCCGGCAACGGCTGCCGGATCTCTCGCTCATCCTGGTCGGCGCGCCCGGCGAAGAGGACGCGGCAATTTCCCCGGAAACCGGTTTGCAGGTCCATGGCCCGTTGCCGGATGCGCAGATGATGGGTGTGTTGTCGGGCGCGGTTGCGTTCGTTTATCCTAGCCTGTACGAGGGATTCGGTCTCCCCGTCCTCGAAGCGATGAAGGCGGGCGTGCCGGTGATTACCTCGCGAGACCCCGCGATTAGCGAAGTGGCAGGCGGGGCCGCGGTTCAAGTCGACGTGACGTCTACGGACGCATTGAGCCGAGCGATTCTGCGTGTCGTTACGAGTTCTGAATCGCAGTTGAAGCTTCGAGAGCAGGGGATACGCCGCGCCTCCGAATTCAGTTGGCGGAGGACGGCACAGCGGACTCGTGACGTCTACAGGGAAGCCATCGACCGATTCTGAACACCCACCGCCGCCCGAACGGGCGCTTTTTCTGTCGGCGGAACCGCCTTTCCCGCTCGCCGGAGGGGGGCCGTTGCGTTCCGCTAGCCTACTGCGATTCCTGTCGGACCGGTTCCGGGTTCACCTAGTCACGTTCCGGGAAGCGCGGCAGGACGGGCACGAGTTTACTCAGCCCGATTGCGCCGCCGAGAGAACCACGGTGGTATCTCTGCCACGTCACAGCCGCGGCAGGGCCGCCCGCATCGGCCGCAACGTCAGCAGGCTGCTGCGGGGCGCGTTGCCGCTGACCGACCGCTTCTGTGGACGCGACAGTCTCGATCAGGTATCGCGACTTGTTGCGACAGACCTGGGGGCGCAGGACCTGGGGCAAAGCCGCTACTTGGTGGGTGTTATTGAGCACTTCTGGTGCGCGCCGTACATAAAGGTGCTGCGAGGCCGTTGCGAGCGGTTGGTCCTCGATTTGCATAACGTAGAGTCGGTGCTTCATCACAGTTGCGCACGGAGCGAGCCGTGGCCGCAGAACGTGGCGCACGGGTGGTTCGAACCGAGAGCCAGAGACATGGAGCGGGAGCTTCTTCCGCGGTTCGACTTGGTGTTGGCGGCTTCGGTCCAGGACCGTGAGCGGGTCCGGGCCATCGCGCCCGAAGCAAACGTGGCCGTCTTCCCGAATACCTTGCCCAAGGCGCCGCAACCTGTGGTCAAAGAGGAGAACATCATCGCCTTTTCGGGCAACCTGGAGTACCATCCCAACGTCACAGCCGTGCGATACTTCGGCCGCGAAGTCTGGCCGTTGCTGCGGGATGCGGACCCCACGTTGCGCTGGCTGCTGGTCGGCAAGAACGAGTGGGCGGTTCGCGCGGATACCGAAGGCGACCCGCGCATCGAGAAGACGGGTCCGGTGGCGGACGCAGTGGAGGAGTTGGCGCGCGCGAAGGTGGTGGTCGTTCCCCTGCTCGCCGGTAGCGGGACGCGCGTCAAGATCGTAGAGGCTTGGGCCGCGGGCCGGGCCGTGGTTTCGACGACCATCGGCGCCGAAGGGCTGCCGGCCGAAGATGGAGAGAACATCTTGATCGCCGACGGGGCCGAGTCGATGGCGAGCGCGGTGCGTTCCCTGCTCGAGGATGAGGACCTACGGCGGCGTGTGGGGCAGGCCGGGCGGCAAACGTTTGAGCAAGAACTGTGCTGGCCGCAGGCCTGGAAAACGCTGGCCACTGAATTCGAAAGGCTCCTTTCCGCCCCGCCGCACGCGGCGGCGGTCTAGGTGCGACAATATTCTTAACTATGCGGGTTGCCGTTGACGCTCATGCGATCGGTCAGCGACTGACGGGGAACGAAGTTTACGTTCGGAACCTACTGAGCCGCTACGCCCTGCTCGATCCCGAGTCGCAGTTCATTACGTATGTCTCGGGCGGGGACACGAACGGCTGGATTCCGGGGGGCTTCTCTCAGCGGATGGTTTCGCAGAACCCGTTCGTGCGCCTGGGCGTCGAGCTGAGCCAGAGGTTGAAGCAGGACCGTCCGGATCTGCTTCACGTGCAGTACACCGCGCCGCTGCGTTGTCCGGTGCCGATTGTGGTCACCGTGCACGACGTCAGCTTCATGGAGCATCCCGAGTACTTCACCCGGCCCCGCATGATGCAGCTTCAGCTTTCGACGCGTCACACCCTGCAGCGCGCGGCAAAGATCATTACGATCAGCGAATACTCGCGAGAGAGAATCTCGCGAGTCTTCGGCATCGACCCCGACGAGATCACGGTCACGTACCTGGCGGCGGAAGAGCACTTCCGTCCCATCAATCGCGAAAGGGCGATGCGGCTGGTGGCCGACAAACTGGGCGCCATCGGTCCTTTCATCCTCAACGTGGGTGATTGGCACCCGCGCAAGAATCAGATCAGCCTAGTCCGCGCGTTTCGGGAATTGCTGGCCAAGTATCCGCATCTGCCTCACCGTCTGGTGCTGGTCGGCAAGCGGACGTGGTTCGCGCGGAAGGTAGACGACGAGATCCGTCGCTCGGGCCTGGCCGAGCGGATCGTGATTACCGATTTCGTGGACGACGAGCTGCTTCCGCTGCTCTACAACGCGGCGGACGTTTTCGTCTTCCCCTCGCTATATGAGGGGTTCGGCCTGCCGGCGGTGGAGGCGATGGCTTGCGGATGCCCCGTCGTGTGCTCGTCGGTGACGGCGCTGCCGGAAGTGGTCGACGGCGCGGCGCTGCTGTTCGATCCGCATTCGATTGAAGAGCAGGTCCGCGCGATCGGCGACCTGCTTATTGACAAGGAGCTCTCGCGGCGCATGGCGAAGCTGAGCCTGCAACGGTCGAGACACTTCCATTGGCGCGAGACGGCGCGCCAAACACTCGACGTCTACTCCCAAGTCGCATCCGAACACAGTCGTGTTTCAGAGCGGAAGGAGTTGGCGCTTCGTTGAACCGGGGCCGCCACCGTTTGCTCCCGTTGCTCTCCATTTTGCAAGCCGGAAGGAAGGTCCCGGTGGGGGTACGGCGTCTCGCGGCGCTTGCCGCTGCCGTGGCCGTCTTAGCGCTACCGGCTCTGTCTCAGGCGCCTCCCTTCGTTCACCAAGAGAGCCTGGTTTACGAGATCACTTGGCCAAGCGGGCTCAGCTTGGGCGAGGCCCAGTTCACGGCGATGAAAGACGGCGAGGGATGGTCGTTCGAAGTGGTCATCAATGCCGCGCTGCCGACCATGAATATCGATGACGAGTACCGCTCGCGCACCGACGGCGAGCTTTGCTCGAAAGAGCTGATCAAGAAAGTCCGCCACGGCGAGAAGAAGCTTGATGAGAGCGTCGCCTACGACCAGAAGAAGCTCAAGGCCCGACGGAGCGTCGCCGGGGCCAAGCTCGAAGAGGTCGACATCCCGCCCTGCGGCCGCGACGGGCTTGCCTTCCTATACTATTTGCGGAGCGAATTGGCCGCGGGCCGGGTCCCGCCGCCGGATGATCTCAATTTCGGCCCGCAGTATCAGGTCGTGGCGACCTACGCCGAGTCCATCGAGGTGGGGGCCGCAGGGAAGCGTTCGATGGCCGACCGCATGCTCGTGGACCTGACCGGTCCCAACTCGCAACGCAGCTTCGAGATCTTCGTCGGCAAAGACCAGGCCCGGACACCGCTGCTGATGCGCATCCCGTTTGACCTCGGGACTTTTTCGCTCAAGCTGTTGCAATGAAGCTTGCCGTCTTCACGCCGCTGAACCCGGCTCGCTGCGGCATCTCAGACTACTCCGAGGCGCTGCTGCCGCCGCTGGCGCGGCATGGCTCCATCGAGGTCTTCATCGACGACTACCAGGCGGATGGCTTCGGGCCGGGCGTCGAGATCCCAATCCGCCCCTATACCGAGTATCGTCCCGAGGATTTCGACGCCACTCTCTACCACGTCGGCAACAACCCTCACCACAGCTATATCTATGACATGGCGATGCGGCATCCAGGCATCGTTGTGCTGCACGAGTTCAACCTGCATCACTTACTGGCCGATATCACGATCCGCAAGGGCGACTGGGACGCCTACCTGCGCGAAGCCGAATACAACGGCGGAAGCGAGGCGCTCGAGTTCGCCCGCCGTGTGAAGGCGCTGGAAGCCGGTCCCGATTATGAGGGCCTAGCGATGAACCGGCGGCTGATCGAAAACAGCCGGGCGTTGATTGTACACAGCCAGTTCATGATCGACGAGGTGGCCGGCGCCGGGGAGAGGGTTGCCGGGCAGAGGGTTGCCGGGCAAAGGGTTGCGGTGAGAAAGATCCCGCACGGTGCCTGGATCCCGGAAGTGAATCGCAACAAGCGGCGCGCGGAGTTGGGCGTGGACGAGACGACGCCGCTGATCGGGATCTTCGGGTTCCTCAAGCCCTACAAGCGCATCAGCGAATCGCTGCGCGCGATGCAGCGGCTGGTGCAAATGGATACGCGGGCGCGCATGATCCTGGTCGGCGAGGAGCACGCCGACTACCCCGTCCGCCAACAGATCGCGCAATTGGGCCTGGAGCGCCACGTTAGGGTGTTGGGCTACGTTCCCGTCGACGTGCTGGCCGAATCGATTGGCGCGGCCGACATCTGCCTGAACCTGCGTTACCCGACGGCGGGAGAAACCTCGGGGACCTTGCTGCGCGCGCTCGGCCTCGGCCGCGCGGTGTTGGTGTCGGACGTGGGCGCGTTCTCTGAGTTGAGTGACGCGATCTGCTTCAAGGTACCCGTCGGCGACGGCGAAGTCGATCTGATCACCGACTATCTGCAGTTGTTATGCACGAGGCCGGAGGTCGGCGAGTCGATGGGCGCGCGTGCCCGACACTGGGTTGCGACCGCGTGCAGTTGGGACCATGTGGCGGAGCGGTACGCCGACTGGATCGAAGCCGTCATCGAGGGGCGGGCGGAGGCCGAGAGCGATGCCGCCGCGGATGCGGTTGCCGCGACGGCCGCCGGCGAGAATGGATCAGCCGGGGCGGTGTCTGCCTCGGTTGGCGAGAGCCCACCCACGACCGCGCCTTCCCCCGAACCTGAATCGCCCCTGGGTGACTACATTCTGGGCTTCTGCGAAGGCGCCCCGGACCGCCTCTCGTACGCCGAGAAGCATTTGACACGCCTCGTGCGCACCGTCGAGTTGACGCCTCCCGGCGAGAACGGCGACCGCATCCTCGAAATGGGCGCCTACTTGCATATCACACCCGCTCTCAAGAGCAAGCTCGGCTACGGCGAAGTGCGCGGCAGCTACCTGGGCCCGGTCGGGCGGACCGACCACAACAGCGTCGCCTCCAAGACCGGCGAGGTGTTCGAGTGCGATCTGGATCTGTTCGACGCGGAAAAGGATGCCTACCCCTACGCCGACGGATATTTTTCGACCGTGCTCTGCTGCGAGCTGCTCGAGCACTTGTCCCACGACCCGATGCATCTGATGGGGGAGGTGAATCGCATCCTCAAGCCCGGCGGCCATCTCGTACTCACGACGCCGAACATTTGCAGCGCACGCGCCGCGGCGGCCCTGCTGCTGGGCTACCATCCGGGCCTGTTTCACCAATACGTTCGGCCCGGCGAGAACGGCGAAGCCGACCCGCGTCACAGCCGTGAATATGCCCCGCGCGACGTACAAGAGATGTTCGAAGCCGCCGGCTTCGACGTGGAACATCTCGACACCGGCCCCTACATCGCCCGCCGCACCGCCGAGTTCGACTGGGTTACACATCTGCTGCGGCGATACAAGCTCCCCGACCACCTGCGCGAGGACGTCATCTACGCCGTGGGCAAGAAAACCCGTGGCGTACGGGAGCGCTTCCCTTTGTTCCTCTACGCCGGGGACTCCGCGTGACGACCCCCTACACCGGCTGGAAGGTCGAGCGGGGCGGCGGCAGCAGCCTCGCTGTCGAACTAACCCTGGCCGAGGAAGCGAAGGCGGCAGCCAACGGCGAGAGCTGTGCGGCCGGATATCAGATTTTCGACGCCGACAGCCGGAACCTGATTACCGAGGGACCTCGTTCGGCGGCTCTCCAGCCCGCCGGCGC
>JAKZVK010000336.1:0-2584 GCA_047516085.1 Bryobacterales bacterium | reverse complement strand
CGGATGCCGACCGTCCATCTCGTTGATGTGGACGTGCTTGATGTACCGGTAGTGCTTCTTGACCGCCTCGCCATGCGGCAGCTTCTCATCCACAGCGTTGTGCGTGTCGAACATCGACTGCACGGCCGGGCTGCCGACCTGTTTGACGATCGCGACCGCTTCATCGAGGTTGTTGACCACGTCGCATAGGTGCGGTGCCAGCGGCTCCATCAAGATTTGCACGCCGCGCGCCTCGGCGTGAGGCGCGAGCCCGGCCAAGCCCTCGGCCAGACGTCCCATCGCCTCCTCGCGGGTCGCCCCGTCGACCGTGTTGCGCTGCTTGCTCGAGCCGAAGATCATGAGGCCGTTGTCGCCAAGGTCGGCGCAGAGATCGACGAGGCCGCGGAAATACTCCCAGCTCTTTTCTCGCTTGGCCTGGTCGGGAGTCGTGACGTGGAGCCAGCCGGGGGCCTTCAAGATGTTGTGCAGCCCGACGTAGAGGACGCCTGCCGACTCACGGATGTCGTGCAGCTCTTTGCGCTTTTCCGCCGGCAGCGAATTCGGATCGTCCGAGAGCACGTGAGGGCCGATCTCGATCGCCTCGTACCCGGTGCGGACGGTTCCCTTGCAGGCGTCGGCAAACGTCCAGCCGTCGAACGTCTCGTTGCAGATGGCGAGCCGAAAACGGTAGGGCACTGGCTCGGGCTGAGTCGTGCTCACCTCGGATTCCGCTTGCGAACAGCCAGCGGCCGCGGCAGCCGCCAGCGTCACGAACTCTCTGCGCGTCGCAGTCATAGCTGGAATAGCTTCTTCGCGTTGTCGGTGTAGATCTTCTTCTGGTCGTCGGCCGGGAGCTCGAGGCTGTCGATGTTCGCCACGATCAGGTTCGGGTCGACCCAGGGGTGATCGCTGGCATAGAGTAGCCGGTCGGGGCCGACGAAGTCATAGCCGTACTTGATGCCCATGGCGATCGGCGAAACCGCGTCTAGGTAGATTTGCCGCAGATATTCGCTCGGCGGCTTGTTGATGTTTTCCGCGCCGCGCTTGAGCACCTGCGTCTGATGGTCGATGCGGCCGATCAAATACGGGAGCGTTCCGCCCACGTGCGGACAGAGCAGCTTGAGCTTGGGGCACTCGTCGAGAATGCCGGCGAGGATAATCCGCGCCAGGGCGATGGTGGTGTCGAACATCAACCCCAATCCCGCGATCATCGAGCGGCCTTTCACGGCTTCGTAGGTCGTCGGGTAGGCCGGGTGCAGCAAGATGGGAACGCCGATCTCTTCGGCGCGCTTGAACAGGGGGCGAAACTCGTCCTCGTCTGGGAAGCGGCCGTCGAGATTGGAGTAGAGCAGAATGCCGCGAAAGCCGAGCTTGTCGACGCAGCGGTCGAGTTCCTTGAACGCCTCATCCATGTGATAGAGGGGCAGCGTCGCCAACCCGAAGAAGCGGCTGGGATGCGACTTGATGACGTCGCCGATGAAGTCGTGCGCCAGCTTGGCCACCTTGGGGCCGTCGGCGCCGAAGCGCTCGGGGCCCGGGTCGTTGATGCTCAGGGCCGTGGTCTGGATGCCGGCTTCGTCCATGTCGGCGATCTTGGCGTCGACATCCATGTGTTGCGGGCGGACGCGGCGATGCCACTCGCCGGTGATGGTGTAGTAGCTGCCGTCTTTTTTGTAAGCGCGGGGCTCGGTGTCGAGCGTCATCATGAAGTCGAGCACCGGCGGCGGGTACATGTGGCTCTGCACGTCGATGCGGAACGGAGTGCCGTCGTTGTGCTTCGACGCAGCAAGCGCCGAGCCGGAAGCGGCCGCGGCACTGGTGGTGGCGAGAAATTCACGTCGGTTGGACAAGTTGGTTCTCCTTTTCATGCCTACTCCCCATTTGGTTGGCCTTCAGGTTGTCACGCTTCCGAGTTCCACATCTCTTCCCAGGTGACTTCGCGCTTGAGGTCCATCGCCATGCGCCCCATGATCGCCGTGAGAGTGGTTTCGACACCTCGGACTCCGACGTTCTCGGGCCGGCCTTCGGCGATTCGCGTCACGAACTCATCGATGGAGTCAACGCTGACGCTGCGCGGCGATTCCTCGGTTACGATGTCGTCGCGGTTGCGGAAGTGCTTCCAGTATTCAGAAGCCGTCTCGATGCCGCCCTTTTCCCCGAAGAACTTTTCATTGACCACACGATAGGTTGGCGGACCGAGGGTGGTGCCGATGAGGCAGCCCTGCACTTTATTCGAGTAGTCGAACGTCACCTGACCATGATCGCGCACGTCGCCGAGCCGAGCTACCGTCTGCCCGCCGGTGCCGAGCGCTTTGGAAGGGTGCTCGCCCAGGAACCAGTTCATCACGTCGATCAGGTGGATGTTGTTCTCGACGATCAAGTCGCCCGAAAGGTGCCGCCACGAATACCACTGGGCGATCTTGTCCTCCATCTTCGTGGGCGCCTCGATGTGGCCGGGGAACTTTCGGACCCCGCTACTTTTGAGGAACTGGATGCTGGCCAGGCGGATCTTTCCGATAGCGCCCGAGTCGAGCAGCGCTTTGGCTTTCTTGTAAACCTGGCCGTAGCGGCGCTGGAAGCCGAAGGCGATGTTGAGCTTGCGGTC
>JAKZVK010000335.1:0-3181 GCA_047516085.1 Bryobacterales bacterium | reverse complement strand
GCCTTCTTGAGTCCTGCAAGGTGAGACCGGTAATGCGGCTTGCTCCACGGTTCGATCGCATCCTGCTGGATCGACTTCGTGCGGTCCGGCACCACGAGGTCCAGATCGAGCTCGATGACGTTGCCGAATCCATGACAGGTCGGGCACGCCCCGAATGGGCTATTGAATGAAAAGAGCCGCGGCTGGGGCAGCTCGTACTGGATATCACAGTCACCGCATTCGAAGACCTCGCTGAAGGCGTGCACCGTCGGCGCCTTCCCGTCGAGCTCGATGGCGAAGGCCGTCCCTCCACCCTCCACATAGGCGGTCTCCACCGAGTCGGTGATCCGGCTCAGAATATCCGGCGCAACTTTGATCCGATCGACGACCACTCGAAGGTTGTCGTATCCGTCGAGTGCCTCGATCTCGAGATCGTCGAACGAAACGGCCTGGCCGTCGACGACGACTCGCCGAAATCCCCTGCGGCGCAGGGAGTCGACCGCGTTCTTGAGCGGCGTCTCACCCGCCGCGACAGCGGAGCCACCGGTGCTCCCACCGCTCTTCGCGACATCGGAACCGCCGACGACCGGCATGTCAAAGCCGACAAGAAGCCGCGTTCCCTCTGGGAGCGCCGCCAGTTGACGCGCGGCCACCTCGGCGCTGTCTCGACACACCTGCTTGCCGCACTTCCGACAGATCGTCCGGCCGACACGAGCGTAGAGCAACCGCAGGTAGTCGTGGATCTCAGTCGTCGTGCCGACAGTCGAGCGCGGATTGCGAATGCTGTTCTTCTGCCGAATGGCAATCGCTGGACAGATCCCGTCAATCAGATCGACATCCGGCTTTTCCATCCGTTCCAGGAACTGCCGAGCATAGGCAGACAACGACTCCACATAGCGTCGCTGTCCCTCGGCATAGACCGTGTCGAAGGCCAACGAAGACTTCCCTGAGCCACTGACGCCTGTGATGATGACCAACTGCTGATGCGGCAGAGTCAGGTCGATGTTCTTGAGGTTGTGGGTGCGCGCCCCCCGGATGGTGAGCGTGTTCGTGCGGTCGGAGGTGGACGACGCCATGGAGGTCTCGGCTGCAAGACGACGAATCCCGTAGCCACCGAAACCAACAATCATATACTAGGGGTGTGGACCTTCACGTCCGCGTGCTCGCCATCTTCCACATCGCTTTTGGCATCGTTCGGGCTGATCGGCGCGCTCGCTGTCCTTATCGTGTTCGGCGGCATGGCGGGAACAGCCGCGCTGGCTGTCGCCGACGAGCCCGACGCGTGGATCGCCGTGCCACTGCTGAGCATCATCGGCAGCGTTCTGATCATCATCGCGCTGACGCTCTCGGTGCCGGGCATCATTGGCGGTTGGGGGCTGCTCCAACGGCGGTCATGGTCCCGCGTCTTGATGATCGTCCTGTCGGTGCTGCACCTCATCAACATACCGTTCGGAACGGTCCTGGCAGTCTACGGACTGTGGGTGCTACTGTCGAAGGAGACGGAGAGCCTGTTGGCGGCACCGAAGCGGGTCACGACCTAGTGTCCCGTGCTAGGATCGCTTGCTTCGAGCTTCCCTTTAAGCCGGCGTAGCTCAGCTGGTAGAGCAGCTGATTCGTAATCAGCAGGTCAACGGTTCGAGTCCGTTCGCCGGCTCCATTACTATCAATAACTTAGCAAGATGCAATATAGCGCAACGGCTCGATTGGTCAGTCTATGGTCAGCACGATAGCGGCTCGTCGGCCATGCTCGACACGCGCACACCGCGTGCCGGATACTGGCGCTCACGGCCGGCGCGGCGTCGTCTCTGCACCAATGGGCGCGGGCATCGAAGCCAACGGGCGTAGATTCGACTCCTTCAATGGTCCCCAAATGTCCCGGTCTCCTATCCGCCGGGCCAGCCTCACGGAGCCCGAGATCTGGTTCAAGATCGTGCATATCACGCCGGAACTCCGGGATTTGAGGCCGGAGGCCAGGGACCACAACCAAACGGTCGAGATCGCCTTGGGGCCCAAGAGGACCTTCGAACACGGCCACATCGGCACCCTGACACGCCGGGTACCCGCCGACCGGGTGGTCAGCGCCGTCCCGCCCGGTCGGGGCACGCCGAAGCGGCCGCAGGAGCCCAAGACCCCCCGGGTGGCTGAGCTGCTGCGCAAGGCCCTCGAGTGGCGGGCGCTGCTCAAGTCCGGCGAGGACCTCACCAGGGCCCGGGTGACCCAAATTCTGGGGCTGCTTCGTCTCGCGCCCGAGATCCAGCACCACATCTTGTCGATGCCAAGGACGGTGGGGTGCCCGACGATCAGCGAACGTGTCCTCCGTTCGATCACCATGGTTGCTGATCCGCAGCAGCAACTCCACGCCTTCGCAGCCATCGTGTCGAAGTAGGACGCATCTTCACCGCGATGGTCGATGATCTTCGGCCTTCTCAGCCGAGGGTCGCAGGTTCGAATCCTGCCGGGCGCGCCAGTTTCCTAAAGAATTCGCCGATTGTGCCCGCTGCCTGGGCACCAGGGGCGAAGGTGCAGGCGAACAAAGTGACCGGTCACCTTCCAAGATTGGTTGACTGAAGTACGCCCAGCCCACCCCCACGCTTGCCGGCGGCCGGTGCCGATGGCATGGTGTGACGTCGTGGAGCCCCGCACGCTGCGTGAGTGCCGGATCGCGTTGGGCCAGTCGCAGGCGGCGTTCGCCGCCCTGCTCAATGTGTCCCCCGAATCGTACCGGACGTGGGATACCGGCCGGCGGGCCACGCCGTCCCAGGTCATGGCGCGAGCCAAGGCGCTTGCCACGCATCGCGACGACCACGCACTCCTTCCATTATCCGTGCTCGCGCTGCTCATTGGCGTGCACGTCAAGACGCTGCGAGCGGCGGCGCGGGACGGGCGGCTGCCGGTGACCTATGACACCCGGACCACCTTTCGCCGGCTCCGCGCGCGTGCAACGCGCGCGGCCGGCACGCAGTTTCGCCGCGCCTATTATGGCCGACAGGTGCGGCCGGCGGACCGACGAGAGCCGCCGAGGTGGGCGAGTGTGCCAGGCGACTACGATGTGCAGATTCGCGCGCTTCGTCGCGCGCGCGGCCTGAGCCAGGCGCAATTGGCCACGCTGGTGGGCGCGGCGCGGAAGGCCGTCGTCTATCAATGGGAGGCGCGGAAACGCACGCCGTCGCCCGTGTTCTGGCAACGAATCACCGCGCTCCAC
>JAKZVK010000334.1:0-3935 GCA_047516085.1 Bryobacterales bacterium | reverse complement strand
TTCACCGTCCCTACCGATACGCCCATTCGCGTGGCGAGGTCCGCCTGCGTGATGCGGCGCCTCCTGCGCGCGGTACGCATGTCCTCGCCAAGTGTCCGCAGCACGCGCCGAACTGCGGGTGACATGTTCTCGTTCATATTTGGTAGTCTAATTAATAGCTGTAAAATCACTTTTGTAGTCTATATTACATATGTTATAGATAGTCAAGACAGATCTACGGCGGCGCGGCTGGCGGGACTGATAGCCGAAATCGGCGATGCGGACGCCATCGTCCACGTGGGTGACTGGATTGTCGACAGCCCCACCGGCAACGAGTTGATCGCGCGGTTCGGCAACGGCTCGTAGCGCGGCTGACTCGGACTCGCCGTCGCTGGGAGGTACCTGGCTGCGCGTTCGCCTACCCACCTAAGGTTTGCATTGACGTCCCGTGGCCGAGACGCGTAGCGGCGGCTGGGTTGATCGGGTGGCTCGGGCATACGACTAACAACCCAAGCCGTTGAAGATTCCTTTGGTCCGGTGGGCAGTCGAACTAGAGTGGCAACTCGCCCTACGATCAGGTCGGTGATGAGACTCCCCACCTACAGTGTCCGCCTCGAAACCGAGCGTCTAGTCCTCCGTCCGTGCGCCGATCCGGACTTCGAGCGAGCGGTCCCCTACTACCGCGACGAGGAGTTCCTGCGTCTCATGGAAGGGGAACCGCCAGCTGAACCGGTGACCGCCGCCTATCTCCGCGTCGCCGGCGAGTCCATGGCGGCCCAGGGCTACTATTTCGTGATCGACCACAAGGCGGATCGCCGCATGATCGGTGAGGCCTGCCTGCAGTGGATGAACCTCGAGCGCGGTCGTGTGAAAGGAGAGAGGATCGTCCGCGTGCCAATCGGTATTTGGGACAAGGGATACTGGGGAAGGGGTCTTGGCAAGGAAGCAGTCCGGCGGTCGATGCAATATGCCTTCGACGATCTCGGCGTCGACCGCTTCTGCGCGATGGACGTAGAGCAAGAGAACGCCCCGGTCCCGGGCGCTGTGGACCGGTTGCGGACTGCGTGTCGCACGGACACTAGACTCGGGCACAACGCTCGACTACGAGATTGGACGTAGAGAATACGTCGACGCGGTAGGCCTTTGCAGCGGCCAAGGGGCTGCGAGGCGCCGCGCGCGCACTCCCCGCTGATAGAACCCTGCCCCGCTTCCAAACGACTGCGGTTCGAGTCTGCGAACGTGGCCGATGAAGTTCGCACACCCGGTGAAAATCACCTAAACCTCCTGCGAAGATCGCGGCTCCTATAGGTAATGATCGAGATACCGGGACTCGTCGAACTCGCTCGGGACGGCGACGTCGACGCCTACGGCCAAGTCGTCCGGCACCTGCAGAACGCCGCCATCGGCTATGCCTACTCGCGGCTGGGGGACTTTCACTTGGCGGAGGACGCCAGCCAGGAGGCGTTCCTCGACGCCCACGTGAACCTCGACCAGCTTCGCGATCCCGCTGCCTTCCCCGGATGGATCCGGCGTATCCTCGCGACCCGGTGGGCACGGCTGCGGCAGCCGGCGCGGAGTGCCGACCGCCGACCTCGAGTGGGGGCGTGGAGGTGGCCGATCCGGCACCGAACCCAGAGGAACGGGCACTGGCGCTGGAGTCGACAGACCGGACTGCCCGCGCCTTGGATTCGCTGTCCAGCCAACACCGTGACGTGGTCTCGCTCTTACTACGGCGGAATGGCCCAGCGGGACATTGCCGCCTTTCTCGACATACCCGTACACACGGTCAAGAACCGTCTGTTCGCGGCCCGCAAGCAACTCAAGGAGATGATCGTCATGGTCAAGAACGACTCCGAAGAACAACGCCACGCCCGCGGTCACCGCCTCGCAGGCAGGGTGATTGGAGATGTCTGGCAGCGACACGCATTGAGCACCGTCGTCGGCACCCTTCACGCGGCGCTGACGACGGTCACGACGCCTGGCCGGCTTGGCGCTTGGCCGGTGTCCTGGGCCACGCCTTCACGATAGGCGTCAATGCGGACGGCGGCCGCGTAAACCAGGTCGCCAACCTGGAGTGGCGGCTGTTCTTCGCCCGACTCGGGGCGTTGGACCGCGACGTGCGGGTTTTCGAGGGGTCGCTCAACGGGGCGAACCGCAAGTCTCCCCGTGCCATGGCGGCCCTTAAGGAGGAGGCGTGGGAGGCCGTGCGGGGGAGCATTGCGGAGGGCGTCCCGGCGATTGCCTGGCAACCGATGACGGTCGAACAACGACGCGGTGGCACGGCGGCCTACGAGTGGCAACTGCTGGTCGGCTGCGACCCGCACGAACGCACCTACACGGTGCGGCTCGGGCGCGATGACGAGCACCGGGTGGGCTACGACCGGTTCGGCTACACGGACCCCCTGCAATGGTTCTGCGTACTCGTGATCGGCGACGAACGGCCGACGGACCGACGAGCGGTCGAGATCGAGTCGATCCGACAGGCTGTGGACATGGCACGTGCACGCGACGCTGCGAGCGAATCCCTGCCTTATCCGCTGGATGCCCGCAGTCTGGCGGCCTACGACCTGTGGCGCACGATCTTGGAACGCGAAGCGGATACCACGGCGGCGGACCGTGCCCGCGCGGAATTCCTGTCCCGTTCCCGGGATCTCGCCGCGTGGTATTTGGCCGACCTGGCGGAACGGCACGCAGAGGTCCCCGCCCTAAAGCGGGCCGCCGAGGACTACGCCGTTGAAGCCCGTGAGGCGGGGATGCTGTCGGTACTCCTGGCGGATGTGCCGAGCGCTCGACCGGGAGACCGTCGGCGCATTGTCGAAGTCTTCGACGCGGTCGCGGCGGCGGAGAGGGAGGCGGTGGGCCATCTTGAGGGAGCGCATGTCTACCTTGCGGCGTAGTCATTGCGGGTGCCGGCAACTCGCCCTCCGGACGGTGCCGCGCTTGCTCCGGGGTCGTTCTCCTCCCGGATTCGGTCGGTGAACAGATCCTCGCCACATTGCTGACGACCGACCGACGGGAAGTGAACGCCGTCAGTGGTTCGATCTCGCGTTAGCAGTCGAGTATGGCCGGGGGCCCCATCCGACCCGATTGGACTGCTGGTCGGTTCAGTCTGTCACGACTATTCGGAATCCGAGTCTGTCGTATAGGCCGGGGGCCATCTGCTTCAAATCTCGATCGAATTTCTCGATGGAGCTCTTCATAAATGCAGCGCGCTGAAGACGCCCCACAAGCAGGACTTCGAATGCGGCGGACTCCAGCCAGTCGACTTTCTCGCGATAGCCCATTATCGCCAATGCACGAGTATTCCGAATGAACCTGTTGAGCCTCGTTCCATGTGCATCCATCACACCGCACGAACCGAAGTGAATCACGCGTCCGTGGCAACGTGAGTCGATCCACTCCTCGAGTGTCTCCAAGCTGACTTGGGTTCCATCGCCGATCTGCACGAAGGCATCCTCGCCGTCTTCAGGTCCGCACCCGTGGAAGCCCAAGTAGAGAATTGGATGCGTCTTGTACCCAGGCTGAAAATACTTGTCCAAGAAGAACCTGAACTCCCCCTCCGTGGCTACATCTCTATGCTGGTATGGGATGTCGCGATACCTCTCCAACAGCTGTAGAGCAGGTTCTACGCTGGCCCGGTCCTTCTGCCCGTACCACTGGTCGGTCTCGAGGCAAAATACGCCTTTGCTCTTGGCTAGCCCTCTTGCCACTCCACTGCTCCACCAACCCGAATGACGTTGTCGTAGGACGTTCGACGGCTGCATGAGCGATCGATTATCGTGGCCCATATAATACCATTGCTGTCCCACAAAGTGGGGAAAAAAGGAGTGGCCTGAACGCTCCTTGGTGTAGAATTGGGTTTGTCGAATACCAATCGAAAACAAGGATGTTCAGGCCATGGCCCACAATAGCACGGTTCTCGCGCAGTTTCTCAAGCTGGTGCCGAGACATGAGTT
>JAKZVK010000333.1:0-3612 GCA_047516085.1 Bryobacterales bacterium | reverse complement strand
AACGTCCAGCAGCAGGCCCAAGACCTTGCCGATCAACAGCAGAAGTTGAAGGACGAAACCGAGCAACTCGCCGAGCAGATGAGCCAGCAGCAGGACTCCTCAGCCGAGCAAGCCAAAGAACACCTTGATCAGGCGGCGTCGAAACAGCAGCAGGCCGAACAAGAACTACGTGATCAGAAGATGGCCGACGCGCAGGCCTCGCAGCAACAAGCGCAGCAAGAGATGCAGAAGGCGCTCGATTCAATGAGCGGTTCCGGTGAAGAGCAGCAGAAGCAGCAACAAGCCGAGCAGCGGCCGAGCGACGCAGAACAAGAGCAGGAACAGGCGCAATCCCTTGAGGACGCGAAAGACATTCTCGATGAAGAGCGCGCACAACGCCGCCAGCGTCAGATGCGGGCGGTGCTCGGTATCCGCGCAGTGGAGAAAGATTGGTAGGAGAAGGATTGGTAGTGACCTTCGACCGCTTCAGTCGCGCTTTCGCCGCCACCTCTTTGGTGGTGGCCTGCTTGGCGTGCGTCCTCCCGGCCTCGGCCCAAGCCCTCCGCGCCGAGGCCGCCCTCGAGAAGCTGCAGGTTTTTCTCGGCGAGCCGTTCGTCTTCCAGATCCGCGTCGAGGGCAGTGATTCGCCTTCCAAGCCCGACCTCAGCGGGCTCACCGATTTCACGATTCAAGAGCTGGGCGGCCAGCAGAACAACAGCCAGTCGATGACGATCGTCAACGGCCGGATGAACCGCGTGGTGCGCCGTGGCTTTACGTTCAGCTACCGTCTTACCCCCAAGAAAGCTGGCAACCTTGCGATTCCTGCAATCACCGTTTCGGCGGACAACCAAACGGCGCGCACCCAGCCGGTCACGGTTCGCGCCACGCCGCCGGCCGAGACCGACGACTTCAAGCTGCGCCAGTCGCTCTCGGAACGGCGGGCGTATCCGGGCCAGCCCGTCACCCTCACCGTGACGTGGTACATCAGCAAGAACGTTGAAGGCTTTTCGTTCAACCTGCCGGTGCTCGCCGACGACCGTTTCCATATCGCCGACGCCGACCTCGCGATGGACCGCAGCCGTCCGGAGCGCTACGTGCAGATCCCGCTGGGCCAGAAGCAAGTCATCGGCGAGAAGGGTACCGGAACCCTCGACGGCAGGCAATTCACGACGGTACGTTTCCGCAAGGTTCTGATTCCTCGCAAGACGGGCAAGCTGACGCTGCCTCAGGGGACGGTGAGCCTCAAAGCGGTGCAGGGATATCGTAAGGGGCGCCGCGGCAGCATGTTTGACGAATTCTTCAACGACAGCTTCTTTAACTTCGGCCGCGAGGCCGTTTATCAGAGCCTCGTTGTGCCCTCGAATCGTCCCGTTCTAGAGGTACTGGAGCTGCCGCAAGCTGGACGGCCGGCCAACTTCAGCGGCCTCGTGGGGAATTACACCATCGCGGCTGACGCCACGCCCGACGAGCTGAACATCGGCGACCCGATCACGCTCACCGTGCGCATCGCCGGACCCCGCCATCTCGACAACGTCGAACTGCCGCCGCTCGGCAACCAGCCGGTGCTCGAGCGCGATTTCAAGATCCCGCAAGACCGCGCGGCGGGCGCCATCGAGGGCCGCTCGAAAGTTTTCACGCAAACGCTTCGCGCCAAGCATGCCGAGGTCACACAGATCCCACCGATCGAACTCAGCTACTTCGACCCCGACAGCGGCCGCTACGCGACAGCCAAGACGGATCCAATTCCCCTAGCGGTCAACCCGACCCGCGTCGTCACGGCGCGTGACGCGGAAGGCATGGGCGGCAGCGAGTCAGTCCAGACGGAACTGGAAAGCCTCGAGGGCGGTATCGCGTACAACTATGAGGGCTTTGATGCGCTCGAAAACCAGCAGGCCGGCCCCGCCGCCTGGCTGCGTTCACCCGTGTGGATCGCGCTGATCGGGCTGCCACCGCTGGCGTACTTCAGCTTGCTGGGGTTCACGTTGCTCTCACGCGCGCGTGAGTCGGATCCCGCGGCACGCCGGGCGCGGCGATCGTTTCGGGAGTTGACGAACAGCTTGAAGGCGGTCGAGTCGAGCAACGGCCGCTCGCCCGAACAGCTTGACGCGGTGCTGTTGGAGGCGTTGCGCCGGTACGTGGGGGGTCGCCTCGGCATGCCGCCGGGCGCGATCACCTTCGGTGACGTCAAGCCCGTCCTCGAAGAACGTGGCGCGAGCGCCGACACGATCGAAGCGTTCGGCACGTTGTTCGAGCGCTGCGAAGCGGGCCGCTATGCCGGCGGCGCGCTGGCCGGCCAGGACGCGGCCACGACCGCCCGCCGCATCCTCGAAGTCGCCAGAGACCTGGAAGGAAGCCTGCGATGAAACGTGGAGCAAGGCTCCAGCCTTGCCGGCTCGCGATTCCTCACGAGGCAGGCCCCCAGCCCAGCATCGCAGTGCCAACAAGTGAGCCAATCCCCCTCGAAAGTAGGTCTCGGCTTGCCCCGCGCTTACGCCACAAACCCCGAGCGACCGCGATGGGTGCACTGCTTTCCTTCTTGCTCCTAGCCATCTCAGCCACGGCCCAGCTCACCACCGAACCCGAACGCCAGGCCCTCTTCGTCGAGGCCAATCAACTCTTCCGCGAAGCCAACGAGGTCGCGGCGACCAACCCCATCGCCGCCGATGACCTCTACCGGCGGTCGGCCCTGCGCTTCGAGCGCTTGGTCACCGTAGGCGGCGTACGCAACGGCCAACTCTTCTACAACATCGGCAACGCCTACTTCCGCACCAACGACGTTGGCCGGGCGATTCTCAACTATCGCCGCGCCGAGCAGTACATCGGCGACGATCCTAACCTCGTGCAAAACCTCAACCATGCTCGCGGCACACGGCTCGACTCGTTCGAAGAGACACAAGAGACGCAAGTCCTCAAGACGCTGCTGTTCTGGCACTACGACATCTCGACCGGGTCGCGGTCGATGTTGTTCGCGCTGCTGGCCGCCGTGTTTTGGACCGCCGCGGTGGTCCGGCTCTTTCGCTCGGAGTGGGCGCCGCGGCTACTGCTGATCGCGACCGGCCTGCCGGCGTTGCTGTTTCTCGGCTCGCTTGTGGTGGAGGCATCGGTCAAGGCCGACCAGGCGTCGGGGGTGATCCTCTCGCAACAGGTTGTGGCGCGCAAAGGCGACGGCGAATCGTACGAGCCCAGCTTCAAAGAACCGCTCCACGCCGGCGCGGAGTTCTTATTGGTCGAAGAGCGTCGCGCCTGGTTCCATGTCGAGCTACCCGATGAGCGCCGTTGCTGGATTCCGGCCGCGTCGTCGGAACTCGCATCCTTGCCGGGGGGATAGGTTCCGCTCAGGTAGTATCCGGCCTTCGAGGCTTTGCCCCTAGCAAATCCCTCCATAAGGTCTGACACGGTTCCACCCGCGCTACAGAGGCGTGGACGGAAGTCCGCGCTCGGTCTTCCCTCGGGCCTGGGGAAGAGCGCTGGGCGGACAGAAACGTCGACCCTGGAGGTCGACGCTGCCGGCCAGGAGGCCCGCGCCAGTGTGCCCAGCATGGGCTGTTTCTTGTGAGTTGCAACGTACTCACCGGAACCGATGGAGGTAACCGTAGGGAACCGCAAGGTGGAAGTCGTGGGGCGCAAGCCGCG
>JAKZVK010000332.1:0-3391 GCA_047516085.1 Bryobacterales bacterium | reverse complement strand
GTCCGCCCCACGGCATAGGCATCGGGAACGATCAAGGCGTCGAGGATGCCGTCGCGGAGCCCCTGCTGTACGGCCGACTCCAGACCGTAGCCGACAACGGCAACCTTCTTGCGCCGTCCGCCCAGCCGAAGCGCGCGCGTGACAGCGACCGTCGCGGCTTCGCTGGCGCAGAAGATCGCACCCAGGTCAGGATGCGCGGCGAGCATCAGCTCCACCGCATGAATGGTTGGTACCGGGTCGCGGACATTAACCAACCGCGTGACGACGACCAGGTCGCGCCGGGCCGCGGTGAGGGCCGCGACGAAGCCGTGAGCGCGTCGGAGGGCTGCGCCGCGCGAACGCGCATCCTGCACCAGGGCGGCCTTCCTGCTCTTGCCGATCGCGCGGGCCAGGTGTTCGGCGGCGAGTTGGGCGGCTTGCTCATGGTCGGTCGCAACGTGGGCAAGTCCGGTCTCCTTGACATCACCCGATGCTTCGACGAGAACCACCGGGACTCCGGCTTCCGCCGCCCACTGCAACACCGCCTCTCCTTCGGTCGCTTCGGGCGGCGCCAAGATGATTCCATCGGGGACAATCCCCCCGACAGTACCCTCGAGGACGGTCCCATCGAGAAGGCCTTCGAGCCGTACGGTCGGGGTTGTCTGTTCAGAAGCGTCCAGTCGGGCGACCCAGTCAAGCTGCACCCCCCGCTCCTCCGCCGCGCTTCTCGCCCCGGCGTGGAAGGCTTGCCAGAAGAGAGAGCGGTCCGCTCTGGGAACGACCGCGATCCGCGCACCCAAAACTCGGCCGCAAGCGGCAACGAGGCTGTAGATCGGTCCAAAGGAGAGTAGGAGGAGAGTCCGGCGCTGCATCGGGATGGCCGAGACGCCTGTCGGGGCGGCGGTGAACGCCGGCCAGCCCCTGCGGAAACCTGCGGCCTCGCATCCCCAAGATATCGGATCGCAGCGGGGCCCGTTGCCAACTGGGCGCGGCGTTAACTGGACGCGGTGTTGTGTCGCCAAGGAGAGCGCCAAAGAAGGACGGCGCAGGTAGAACCGAAAGGGTGGGTAGCGCGGCAGGATTCTTGGGTCGGAATTGCGGCAACTGCCGGGCGTTGAGGTGCGTATGTATCTATACTCCCTGCTGAGAGGTTCCGATGCCCCGAAGTCGAAAGCGGCGATGGTTACCCTGGTCTTGGTTCGTCCTATTGGCCGTCGCGGCGCTGGGCGGCAGTTCGTCGGCCGCCGAGCCTGATGCGGCGGAGATCGTTCGGCTGGCCTTCGAGCACGACGAAGAGAATGACAAGCTCGCGCGCCACTACACCTTCCACGAACGCGACGAGGAACGTAACTTCAACAAGAAGGGCGCGATCAAGTCGAGCAAGTCGAAGACCTACGACATCACGATGCTAGACGGCTCGCACTACCAGCGCCTCATCGCGAAGAATGACAAGCCGCTTAGCCCGAAAGATGAGCAGAAGGAACAGCGCAAGCTCGACAAGAGCATCAAGCGCATGCAAGAAGAGACGCCAAAACAGCGCGCCAAGCGCCGCGCCAAGGAAGAGAAGAAGAAGGCCGAGCAGCGCCGGTGGATTCCCGAGGTGCTCAACTCTTACCACTTTCGGCTCGCCGGCGAAGAGACCGTCGGCGGGATCGAATGCTACGTCGTCGAAGCCGAGCCGAAGGTCAACTACAAGCCAAAGTTCAAGAAAGCGAAGTTTCTTACGAACCTGCGCGGCCGGATGTACATCTCCAAACAGGAGAACGCCTGGGTGAAGGTGGAGGCCGAGACGATCAAGAAGGTGTCGTTCGGGTGGGTCTTGTTCCGGCTGGGCAAAGGGGCGGTGATGGAGGTGACGCAACAGCAGGTCAACGACGAAGTGTGGTTGGTCGACCGCTTCCGCGTGCGGTTCACGGCTCGGTTGGGACTGGTGAAGGGGTTCAATCAAGAGGTCGTAAGCACGTTCAGCAACTTCCGCAAGTTTTCAGCGGACTCGAACGTGGTGTTTGGTGACGTGACGGAGTGAGAGGCGCCCGAGGCGAGGGACAAACGGGGAGCGCCTGCTTCGCGCCGCAATGTACCGTGCCATGTCTGCCGCGGCTCGGCTAGGATGGGAGCACGTGGTCCGGCCGAACGTACCCTCAAAAACAGCCCGCCGCTTTGTTGCCACGGTTTTCCTACTGGCGGTGTGGGCCGCTTGTGGTAACGGCCTGTCGCAGTCGAGCGCCGAGGCCGACGCCATCGGCACAGTGCTCCCCGGCGCACCGGCCCTCCCCGACGACCTAGCCCAACAGCTCAACCAAGCCTGGACCCGGCGTGAACGCGGCTACCAGCCGCGCACGCAACATCTCAACGAAGACGGCACACCCAAGTTTACGAACCGGCTGTTTCTCGAAGGCAGTCCGTACTTGTTGCAGCACGCGCATAACCCCATGAATTGGTATCCGTGGGGCGACGAGGCCTTCGCGGCGGCCAAGCGGCTCGGGCGGCCCGTTCTGTTGAGCGTGGGGTACTCGACGTGCCACTGGTGCCACGTGATGGAGGAGGAGTCGTTCGACGACGTCGAGATCGCCCGGTACATCAACGAGAACTACATCGCGATCAAGGTCGACCGCGAGGAGCGTCCCGACATCGATGCCATCTACATGAGCGCCGTGCAGGCCATGGGACAGCGCGGCGTCTGGCCCATGACGGCTTGGCTCACGCCCGACCGGCAGCCGTTCTACGCCGGCACCTACTTCCCCGCGCGTGACGGCGACCGCGGTGCGTCGAAAGGCTTCCTGACGATCCTCAAAGAGTTGCGTGGCATCTACGGTGAGCAGCCCGACCAGGTTGCCGAGCAAGCCCGCTCCATCACCGCCAAGGTCGAGGCGATGCTCGAGCCCACCGGAGGGCTGTCGCTTCCGGGAGCGGACGTGCTGGGAGCGGCCGTTGCGTACAACCGTGCGCGGTTCGATGCGGACCACGGCGGAACGCGCGGCGCGCCCAAGTTCCCCAGCGGCTTGTCGACTCGGCTGTTGCTTCGCTATCACCGGCGCACAGGCGACGAGCAGTATCTCGAGATGGTGGTCAAGACGCTCGATGGTATGGCGCGTGGTGGGATATACGATCACGTCGGCGGCGGCTTTCACCGCTATTCGACCGACGCGCGCTGGCAGGTGCCACACTTCGAAAAGATGCTGTACGACAACGCGCTGCTCGCTGTGATCTATCTCGAGGCCTACCAGGCGAGCGGCCGTGAGGATTTCGCCGGCATCGCCCGCGAGATTCTGCGCTACGTCGAGCGCGACATGACGGCGCCGGGAGGGGCCTTCTATTCCGCCACCGACGCCGACAGCCTCAACCCCGAGGGCCATCGCGAGGAGGGCTGGTTCTTCACCTGGACGCCCGCTGAGGTCGAGGCCGTGCTCGG